>JAHYIS010000015.1 GCA_019429385.1 ANME-2 cluster archaeon
TTGCTTAAATAAAATGTTGTGAGACTGCGCTCTATCTGCAGTCTAATTTAGCCCCCATTTTTATTTTAAGAATTGTTGTTTTGGATTATAATATTTTTTAGATGCACAGGATAGCTTTCCCGGTAGAATAACTATCCTCGTACTGATAGTACCAGGTCTTACCATACTTTAATTAATTGATTTGTTGTTTTGAATCATGATGAATGGTTAATACATCACTTTAAGTTTCTAAAAATTGTTGGGAAATAGAATCTTAATGTAAGTTTTCGACATTATATATAAATTATCCAAACTTATCAGCCTCAAAGGTGTAGAAGCAATCCCCAAAATTCTTCCTTATAACCCTTCCTCTCCCCCACCCCTCTCAATCCTATACACAATATCATTCTTCCTGACCTTGCCAGCCACAGCCAGTCCCACATCCTGCCCCTGTTCAGCCATCTGAATAGCCCGGTGGTCTTTCATCAATGACCCCACCTGCTGCTCAAGAAACGTGCTGGCACCTTCAATCACTATGAGGTCACCAACACTCAACCCATCCTCTCGAAGCCTGACAGCCGCAGCCCCATGCTCAGGAAAATAATTCACTACCACACCCACAGCCTGCCTGCGCACCTGTGAAGCGTTCATGTCCTTCTCCATTGCCATCCCGTCAGGACCCGGCGCCCCGAAATAGAAACCCGTTGAAAAGCCCCTGTTATAAACGGCAGCCATCTGTTCCTTCCATTGCAGTGCCCGCTCCCCCCGGTATGAACCGTCCCTGCAGGCATCCAGAGCCTCTCGATAGCACCGGGAGACCACAGCAGTATAGCCGGGGTCCCTCAGCCTGCCCTCCAGCTTGAAGGCATCCACACCCGCATCCACCAGTTCTGGCACGTGCTCTATCATGCACAGGTCCCTGACGCTGAGCAGGTATTTCCCGCCCAGTTCCACCTCTGCCCCGTCCTCGCCGTGCAGTGTCCACTGCCAGCGGCACGGCTGGGTACACGCACCGCAGTTCCCCGAGCCCCCCAGCAGGTACGCGGACAGGTAACAGCGTCCTGAAACTGCCTGGCACATGGCGCCGTGCACGAACACCTCCAGTTCCACACCAGTATGCTGCCTGATATCCCGTATCTGCTCAAGGGTCAGCTCGCGGGACAGTATCACCCGGCTGGCGCCCAGTTCCCGGTAAAACTCTGCCGTCCGGCCGTTGGACACATTGGCCTGGGTCGATATGTGCAGTTCAAGCCCGCACTCCACGGTCCTGCTGATGACTGCCGGGTCCCAGGCAATAACTGCATCCACACCGGCACTGGCAGCCGCTTCCACCACTGAGTCCATAGCAGGCAGGTCATCAGGATACATCACGGTATTGACTGCCAGGTATGCCTTGAGACCGCCGTCTTTTACCTGCCCGACAAAGGTATCAAGGCTGTCCAGGGTAATGTCCCGGGCGCGTGACCTGAGACTGAACCGGTCAAGGGAAAAATACACGGCATCGGCATGGTCCCTGCACGCTGAGAGAGCCGCGATGTTGCGTACGCCAGCCACAAGTTCAGGAATATCGGGCATGGTCAGACCCTCCTTATTACCCGGTTCCGGTATCCACCGATTCACCGGTAGCCTTGTTCAACCTGTTCCTCACTGCCTCACCCACACCATCCTCCCCTATCCAGCCGTCAGCAATGATAACATCAAGGTCTTTTTGATCCAGATACCGCAGGCCAGCGAACAGATTACTGGCAATGGCGGATGTATCGTACCTGCTCCCCAGCAGGAACACCTCATCCGACGACACGTACTCAGCAGTCTCATCAGTAACCAGCAACCCTACCCGGAAATCCTGTTTCCGGTATTCCCTGGCCAGCTCCCCGATCCTGTCCACAACAGCCTGGCTGTTCCCTTTGACCAGCACCAGTCTCGTCTGTGGTGAATAATGGGTATATTTCAGGCCTGGCGACCTGACAATCTCTCCCGGGGCCGCCATGTGTTCCGTGTAACCAATACGCACCTCACCCACGTATTCCCGTATCTGCTCCACATCCACCTCACCCGGTCTGAGCAGCACGGGAATGTCTGAGGTCATGTCCAGCACCGTGGATTCAACACCCACGCGAACAGGCCCGCCGTCGATCACCGCATCTATCCTGCCTGAAAGGTCAGCAATCACATGCTCTGCAGTTGTAGGACTGGGCCTGCCGGACAGGTTGGCACTGGGTGCTGCGATGGGTGTGCCTGCCTGCCGTATCAATGCCGTTGCCACCGGATCATCAGGCATCCTGACCGCCACAGTGTCCAGCCCACAGGTAGTGACGTCAGGTACAATGTCCCTGCGCCTGAAGATAAGGGTCAGGGGGCCGGGCCAGAATGCATCCATGAGATTGCGGGCGCTGTCGGGTATATCCCTGGCAAGCACGTCCAGTTGCTCTTTGTCTGCTATATGCACGATAAGTGGATTATCCAGCGGGCGCCCTTTTGCCTGGAATATCTTTTGGACCGCTCCGGGATTCAATGCATCGGCGCCCAGGCCGTATACGGTCTCGGTGGGGAATGCCACGGTACCGCCCTGCCTGAGAATCTGTGCGGCTGTTGTGATAATCTCCTCAAGATTGCCGCTTTTTATCCTGAAAATGCGTGTCTTGCTCACCATTCGCCCGGTTATTGAGTATAGGTCATTAGGGAAAAAATGAAAGGAACAGGCTTATTTGCCTATTCCCATTGTCCTGTTGGTCTTTGCTATGGACTTTGCACCGTCGGATTCCAGTCCGCACATGGCACGGATGGCATCAACGTTCTCGGGGACCACATCAGATTCCTGGTGAATGGCCTGGAAGAAGTACAGCTCGCCCTGGTACTTGCTGATACTGTCCTTCCATATCACGTTCTCGAACATGTCACTGCGGCTGCGCCCCAGGTCCCTGGCGAATTCCATTACTTCTGCAGTGCTCGTTATCTTATCTGCCCCTGATACGAACCTGATACGGGGGCGGGAAGCATACAGGTCTATGATATCCTGCGGTTCGAAATCACGTTTCAGTTCTACATTGAGTGAATGGAAATGCATGATCGTGGTGGACAGTTTTACAGCCACGGTGGCAATCTGGAGGTCGGGCAGGATGGAATTTACATCAGGCCCGTGGTGGCTGGGTAAACTGATGGGATTGGGCACAATGGCATTGATCGGTCCGCTCTTGATATTGCCCGGGTCTGCTGCCCTGCGCATCAGGGTGACCCTGGATTTCTTTACACCAAAGGTCTGGTCAAGGGGATACAGTGCCCTGGTAAGCCCGGTAGTATTGCAACTGACCACCCTGGTAAGATCGCGGCCAATGGCGTCAGCATAATTTGCCTCTGCATTGAAACTGAAACCTGCTAACTCATGGTCTTCGCCGCCCTGCCAGATGGCCTTTATGCCGTGCTTCTGGTACACTTCCTTATAGGCAGCTCCCACGCCTCCGGGTGTGCAGTCTACCACCAGGTCTGCACCTGCCAGCAGGTCATCCAGTGAACCTGAGACCTCAAGCCCGGCCTTTTTTAAGCCATCTATCTTGTCAGGAGAAGCTGCATACAGGTCAAATCCACGGTCAATTGCCATTTTTGCCTCAAAACTGGGGCGCGTTTTCACGACACCTGCAATCTCCATGTCATCCTGGGCAGCAACCGCATCTGCCACACGTTTTCCTATGGTACCATACCCATTTATTGCAATCTTAGCTTTAGACATCTATTCTCCCTCAATTGAAATGATAACCACTATTTATAAGAGTTCCTTACTATACCATAACCTAATCGATTTTCTGTATCAGGGCTTCCTGTTTCGTGAGGTCTATGCGCAGTATCTTCCCTTTGACATTCTTGGTATCGCCCAACATTCCGGTCATGGTTATGTCCTCATTGTCAACAACTAACCGTACAACATCCTCCATCAACAATTTCCTCTCGGTCCCGTCAACCAGCATGGCATGTAATTCGCACATAATAATCAGGCTGTAGATTAGACTGGATTATAGATAAAACGTTCGAGAAATAAAAGCAAAACACTTTATATTCTCTGGATACTAAATACCTCAAATTATTGCGGAGCAAAACGTGATGGAAGAACTGTTGAGGACGTTCACAATACCTGATAACACCAAAATGGAAGAGCGTTCCATTGTGGTGGATGGCGGAGCCATTATAGGCAATTATTGCGACATAGGTTTTGGCATAATTGCGGATTCGGTAATAGCAGGCGAGAGGGTACGTATCGACGGTAATGTGATAGGGCCGCAAGAGATACGTATCGATATGTGGTCCCATGTTGGTGGTGATGTAAGGACCAAAAACCAGGCCTTTATCGGTGAATTTGTTGACATTGACGGGAAACTGGTTGTGGGTGGCGACCTGGATATCGGCAAGGATGTGAAGATCGGTGGGGGTTTTGAGGCAAAAGGCTGGATAGTCGTCAGGAATCCCATTCCCGTTATTATATACATTTACCTTTATCTTACCGAAATGCTGAGATTGGGCAAGGGCGAGGAAGTTGAAAAAGCCCTGAGTGAACTTTTCAGTGACGACGATGATGACCTGTATGAGGGGAAACTGTTCATAATCCCCAGCGGTTCAAAGGTGGATATGGAAACCATCAGGGTACCTGACAGGGCAAATATCGGCAGTGGATGCCGGTTGATGGGGAATATCAGGGCCGCGTCACTGGTCATGGGGAATAATAATACGCTGTTCGGCAGCATCAAGACCATGGATGATATCGTCATCGGAGAAGGCAATACCATTCATGGGAACCTTGTCACCAGGGGGAATGTGCGCGTGGGTAAAGGCACCCACATCCTTGGTGAGATCAACGGCGGCGTGGTCACGGTACATGAAGATGCAAAGGTGGACGGCCCGATGCGGGCCCCTGGCGGCGTGACAATCTCCCGGTTCGAGATAGAGAAAGAACCGAGAATGAGTGGTATCCTGGATCTGGTGCCACAACCAGCCGCGAAAAAGAAACCCAAAGAGGAACTATTTGTAATCCCTGAAAAGAGAATGAATACAGCCATCCGGCTTTCAGCCGGTGAAACCAGGACTGCTGCAAAACCAAAAACCACATCGTCGGGCACGACCGGGATAAAAGTTTCTGCAGGTAGTTCCAAAACCAAAAAAGCCATCACAGAAGCGAAGATCGCTGCTGAAATAGAAACAGCATCCGAAGGGGCACGGCCTGATGAAGTCATTCCGGCTGAGAAGACTGTTCCCCAAAAAGGTCCTTCCGGTAAAAAGACGACCGGAACAAAGACTGCACCTAAAACGAAAAAAACCTCGGTTGGTAATACTAAGGGCAAGAGGACAACTACAAAAAAGAAAGCAACAACTGGCCAAACTGCCGCAAAAGACAAAACTGCAAAGAAGACTGGAGCCAAAAGCACAAACAAGATAGCTCCTCCTAAAACTGTAAAGAAGACAGTTCCTAAAACCGCTCCTAAAAAATAACCCTACGAATTGTTGATTATTACGATACTGTTACGCTTTTTACACCGGGTACTTTCATCAATTCATTAACAAGGTCACCGGGTATCTTACTATCGGTGATGATAGTCAGTTGTGGTTTTTCAGTCAAATAAGGGTCGTCGGTCACTGCCTGCCTGATACTTAAACCCCGACGTGCCACTGCGGTGGCCACACTGCCCAGAATACCTGTCCTGGAGGCATCTCCGGGTGTTATGACCAGAACCCCAAGACCCAATTCGGGTGCCACGTCCTTCAGGAACGGTATGGTATGAATATTACGGAAAATACTGCTCAGGGTCCTGTCATCCAGTATCACTTCGCACGTGGAGTCAATGACACGCCGGTCCACGTCTATCTCCCTGCCCACCTGGGTATGGGGTATCTCGATGTTTCCCGATACTACCCGGCCCTGTTCATTGACCTGGAAACCGCGCTCCAGCAAGAGCTTGATGACCTTCTCCTGTGCAGGATGTTTTTTAAAGTTGTTCAGTATTTTGCTCCACATGGATTGCGAACCTGAAAATTAATTATTATAATAGATATCAATAGTAAATTAATTATACTAAATATCAATAGTATATTAATCATTCTTAAATCCATTCATAATGTGCCATTACCTCTGGCTTGAAATCAAACAGGAGGCTACCCTCAACGTATCCGAAAAACAGGCATCCACCACAATTCCGTGCTGTTCTGGCACGTTGGTCCTTTGACGACTCCCATACATGTTCCAGCCCCTCGCTTGCATGACCAAGTCGTTCTTTTTGTACCCGGCAGTGTTCTATGCAGCCATCTGATGTGACATTGAGGATAATATCAGCGGCATGACACGTGAAATCCATGGTACGGTCCCGTACCATTTTCAGGTATGTCAGGGAATTGATAATAGGATATCCTTCTTTCTTCAGCCTGATTATACTGTCCACAGCCCGCTCGTATTTGGCAGTATCCTGTATCCCTATCCTGTCCCACACATCCTGACCTATGCCTCCTGACTGGTTCAGCGCCTCAAAGGATATCCATACTCCCATCTCCCTGGCCAGGTGTACCAGCGGCTCAATATCATCCAGGTTCTGTCCGGAGATGACGCAGTTCATCAGGATAGGGTTCCTGCGCCCATCATTAGCCGCTTCGATACCGGCCAGAAGGTCATTGAAATCCATGCCCCTGATATCTTTATAGGAATCGGTCCCGTCTACTGATACTGACAGGTAGTCCACCACATCCAGTTCATGCGCCCGCTGTTTAAGCAGTTTACCGTTCGTTATCATGGACGTTATCATTCCCAGCTCGCGGGCATATGCCATGATAAAGGGCAGGTCGTCCCTCAATAATGGTTCTACGGTCCAGGCATTGTAATACTTGATGCCAAAACGTTTTGCCTCATCCAGCATGCGCAGGATATCCCCCGTCTCCATTTCGTCCTTTTCTTCTTTCCAGTATTCACAAAAATCGCAATGCATGTTGCACCTTGCATTGATACCGTGGGATAGGACGAAAGGTCTTTTTTTGATCCTGAGCTGCCAGAGGGCTTTAGATGCAAGAATGGGGGAGAATGTTCTCATAGAGGTCAGGTATTGAGGTCATTTCATGGTATGTTCCAGTGCCGGTCCAACAATCATACAGTATAGCTGTGATGATATAACGGGTTTATTATCTATTGTTCCAATTTCCACGTGCTCGTCAGGATACCCTAACTTTTCAAGAACTGCAACCGGTACATCGAGTCTGATACTTCCAAGGATCGATACCACTTCATCGACACCAAAATGCGGGGAAGGAAGCAAGAAAATGGTTGAACCCAAAGTAATGGCCCGCCTGAATTTTATTGCTACAGGTGCCGGATTCCTGCCATGCGCGTTAACCACCACGATACCGGCAAGGTTAACTTTCAACCGGGCACATGCAGCCTGCAAAGATGAGATCCCGGGTATTACCACATCATTGGGTCCTGCAAATTTACCCAGGCCTGAAAGGTTGGGGTCGCCGGTTGAAAGGAGAACAGCATCGGAGGGAAGGTCACGTACCCGTCCATAGTCCTCTATCGCCCTGGCTTCGCAGCAAATATATTCAGCTGCCAGTTCAAGGGCACGGGGTGAACCATACACCATCCCGGCTTGCTGTATTGTCAGGGCGGCCTCTGGGGTCACCATACCAGGACCGATACCAACGCCAACGATTTTCATGCTATGCTCTCCGTATCCTTTATAATAGTGCCATCCCTGTCAAGGAGTATTATCCTCGTCCTTCCTGCTTTATTCACAGCCGCCTCGAGCGCCCGGTCCAGATTTGGGTTCGTCGGGTCATTATCCACCATCTCAAGCACGGTGTTGAACCCTGTCCCCTCCAGGATATCAGGCACTGCCCATTTCAATATCAATCCCGGGAGCCCACATAGTATCGTTTCTCCCCCTGACGCCTTAATACCTTCGTCAAGCCGGCTGCCCACCATGACGACCGTATGTTCAGGGAACAGCATCTGGGAATAACGCATCCCGACACGCCCTGTGGTCAGTACCACGTTCGAGGCATCTCGTATAAGGTCCATCCTGGTCTCGCCCAGGTGGTCGCTCCATGGTTCCACGAATCCGGTCGTTCCCAGTATGGATATGCCGCCTTCCACACCGACCCGCGGATTCAGGGTTTGTGCCCCCACAGCTACGCCATCAGGTACAGACAGGCTCACGATGGCACCTTCCAGGCCGGTCTCATCCAGTGCCTCCTGGATAGATTCCAGTATCTGGCGGTACGGAGCAGGATTTATGGCAGGCATCCCGACTTCAACCTGCAGTCCGCCTCTGGTGACCCTGCCAATACCGGGTCCTGCGAGCAGTTCAATCCGGGAGGAGGGAATTGCCTCAGCAATGAATACCAGACCACCCGTTGCATCGCTTTCATGGTCGCCCGGTATCTTTACCACCTCTGCCCTGCCGCTCGCTGCCTGTGTGCTAAGGTGTGCCCGTATTCCAGCCGGGGTAGGTACCGATACTGAATCCACCTCTCCCTGTATTGATAACACTGAAGCTTTAGCTGCGGCTGCAGCGGTTGTACCTGTGGTAAAGCCTCTGTGCAGCACCTTGCCGTTTGAGAGTACCACCAGCAGTCCTGCTCTCACGCCTTCGGCCAGTTCCCGGGACGGCATGTCCACCCGGTCGAGCCATTCCCTGGGAATCTGAAAATCGTTTACGGGGTCAATTAATTTCATATTATGTACTATATTGTGGCTTACTATTCAAACAATTTTATTATATAACTTTTGTATAAAATTTCTAGCGTGATAAAGTAAATAATTTGTAGTACTTATCGTTTTTTGAGTTATATATGTATTGTTAAATATTATTTAACGAAACAAAGTGGAGACCATCACGTATTTTGTGAGCATAAACCTTAAATAGCAGATACTGAATATCCTGCGGTTTCCAGCGACTTGATTAGTAAACATGTTTTAGTATGGTCAATAATCCATCAAGCTCTGTGGCAGAAGTCAAGCACCATAATCCATAGTTGCGGAGGTGGTTGATGTCTCGTCGAAAACTGTTCTGTTAAGTACGGACCGGGCGCAGGCATCAATGCAAGAATAGAGGCGGCGGGTAAGGTGCAGGAATGGAGGTAGCTGGAAGTGAAGAAATGAATGGAGCCCGTACTTTTATCACAATAAAGATATATTTCAGATGGGTCCGGCACGTCTTAACATACCGCCCCATCTTCATACCGAAGCAGCATAAACACTCTGTCCCTGCCCAAAATATGAATCATATACATGCTGATATACTACATCACACTTATTCTGATATACCTCTGGAGTATAAATTCGAGGCAGAAGATCTAACGTCTCTTCGATAGATACAAAGACCGCAGCCCGGGATTGTTGTCTTTTACGCCAATCCAGCACCAACATCTCATCTTTTAGGGTTTCCAAAAGCTTTTGTGCCACCTTCTTAACCTGTGATTCTTCTTTCTCATTCAAAGTAATTTCCGGCCTGGTCAATAGATCAAAGATTGCCAATTCCTCTTCGCTAAGTTTTTCGGCAATTCCCCGTTTTTCTTCTGCATTGATTTCTTGAGCAAAAGCCATTAATTTCGTGAAAAAGAACTCCACATTATGTGAGCCAGAATTATACTCATCAATCATTTCCTGGAACTTCTCCAGATAATCCATCCGACTTTTATTTAAACGAATCAACTGCGCCAATTTATTTTCAACTGAAGCTCTCAATTTTTCTGTTTCGATCCGTTTATGGCCTTTTTCAAAAGCTTCCTTTAATGCTTCAAAATTAACCTGGCTTAAATCCAGGTATTTGCTTACATCAGATTGTTCGGATGGATCCTGGATGATGTATCCTTCTGTAGCAATTGACTGATCTAACAAATCTTCAACTTCACCCATAATATCTGAGATATCAGCTTTCGGTGTCAGGGAACGAATTTTTACAGCTATTACTGTGATGAGTTTCTGGCTGGGTCCAAACTCATTTGCGGCTGGATCGGGGAGAATCGCCCGGTATATTTTAGCTACGTTCACTGCCAGTGACAGGTATTTTTTCTTCGAATCATCATTGACTAAAATTGCTTCAACAGCATTATCAAGTAATTTCACACGTTTAAAACCATCAGCAGCATGAATTTTAGCCAGGTTGATACCTCGTTTTTTACAAAAATCTGTTGTTTCATTGATCACCTGTTTCAGGTACTGAACAAGCTCACTTTTATCCCTTACCGGAGTTTCGCCCTCTTTGGTTTCTCCACCACCAGCAGATCCATAGATGGCCAGAGCTTTTTCCAGATTCCGGAATACTCCGATATAATCCACTATCAGGCCATTTAACTTATCTCCAAAAACACGGTTTGCCCTGGCAATGGTCTGCATTAGCGTATGGTTGCGCATGGGTTTGTCGAGATAGATGGTAGAACAGGAAGGGACATCAAAACCGGTCATCCACATAGCACAGACAAATACAATGCGAAATGGATCATTCGGATCTTTGAATTTTTTATCCAGGTCTTCATTTACGATCCGCCTTCTATGTGGGGCAATATCCAATCCCTTTTCTTTGAAGGTTTCAATTTCATTCTGCTCCTGGGATACCACAACTGCCATGTCGGTCTCTTTCATGAATTTGATTCTGATCAGATGTTCTTTTCTCTCAATTTCATTAACGGAGACTGGTTTTGATTCAAGTTCGTTGAGATATTTTTGCCAGTACTCCTGCACTTTATCATACATCTTTACCGCAGTTGCTTTATCGATGGAAATGACCATTGCCTTGCCAGTGGTCCCACGGCCCATGAAATGTGCAACAATATCTTCTGCGATCTTCTCAAGCCGGTCGTTCCTGGTAATAAGATGGTACTCCCGGGCAAATTCCCGGGCGACTTTCTTTTCCTGTTCTTCATCCAATTCTGCTTCTTCTATCAAGCATTCCAGATCTGTATTGAGGTCTTTATTGGTAAGCTGAAGTCCAGGGATGCGGTTTTCATAATACAGCGGTACTGTAGCTCCGTCCTCTACTGATTGTTTGAAATCATAGATACTGATATAATCCCCGAATACTTCTTTTGTTTTTTCTTCGCCAATGATAAGGGGTGTACCGGTAAAGGCAATAAAGGCAGCATTGGGAAGAGCATTGCGCATATTGGTGGCAAGTATATCGTACTGACTGCGATGTGCTTCGTCAGTGATTACAATGATATCATCCCGGTCTGAGATCTTGGGGTAGGTTTCATCTTTATCGGTTCGGAATTTCTGTATCAATGTGAAAATGAAACGGTGGTCTTCACTCAGGAGTTGTTGCAGGTGTTTGCCACTTGTGGCCTGTACGTGTTCTTCTGTTACGATTCCCGTATTGGCAAAATTTTTATAGATCTGGTCGTCCAGTTCCTGCCTGTCGGTTATCATAACAAAGGTATAGTTCCCGGGAATTTTGCGCAGTACCTTTTGGGAAAAGAAGATCATTGAGTAACTCTTCCCGCTTCCCTGTGTATGCCAGAATACTCCCAGTTTCCCCTGATTCTCTTTAATCTGTAATAGCGCTTCAGTGGCATTGTTCACACCCAGGTATTGATGGTTCTTTGCCACGAATTTTGCGAGACCGCCACTGATCTCACTGAAAATGGTGAAATTCTCTATAATATCCAGCAGGCGGGAAGGTTCACAGGTCCCACGGATCATAGTATCCAGTGAAATGATACCCTCTTCCCCTTCGCTGTTGATCTTTTTCCATTCTGTGAAGTGCTCCCAAGCAGCGGTCATGCTGCCGATTTTGCTGATACTTCCATTTGAGAGTAGAATTAATGCATTGTACCAGAAGACCTGGGGGATGGTTGATTTATAGTCGCGCAGATTATCCTGATATGCATGTTCCAGACGCCTGTGGGATGCTTTGAGTTCAATGAAAACGAGGGGCAGTCCATTGACAAAACCCACCAGATCGGGCCGGCGCTTGTACATATCACCTGACACCCAGAACTGGGACGCAAGGAAGAAGTCATTATTTGAATGATTGTTCCAGTCAATGACCTGTACTGTTTCTACAATTTCTTCATTCTCATTATCCTGAAATGAGACTTTTACGCCATTTTTTAATAATTGGTATACTTCGCGGTTGGCATTGGCAGGGCTCATAATGCTTCTATCACGGGCCAGTTCTTCAATAGCCAGTTCAATGACTTCTTTGGGAAGAGCAGGATTTAATCGTTCCAATGCCAAACGTAATCGGGGCAATATCACTACTTCGCTGGATGTCTCACGACCAAGTGTACAATCTTCACCGAATTTTTCATCAAAACAGTTGCCAGTTTCCCACCCTAATCCGGCAAATAGAGCAATTGCGGGTTGTTCAACAAGATTGTCTTCTGAGTAGTCATTTACCATTTTTAGCTTATCCTTCTAATTTTGACTATTTATTTTCAGATTCACGTCTTTTGAGTTCGTCAGCAATTTTCTGTGCTATGCTTTTGTGGTACATCCTACATAATGTGGAGCGAATTGGAAGGTTATACCCCCATTGGCTGGATTCAGCTGGTCTGACAGCTTTTTCAGGTTGGACAATTGTTTCCCAGGTTACGTGACGATTAAATTCTTGTTCATTTTCTTTTCCGAAGACTGATCCAGAAGAAAATGCATCCCTTTCTCCTAATATTCCAACAGCAGCTACGCCACGTCCGTTAATGTATGCAAAAACACGTCCTCCTGGTTCTGGCCGGTTTAGATATTCCTGGGTATTGGGATAACCATGAACAGCAATAACTGATTGGTCAAACATTTTCTGGTATGCACCTTTACCATAAGTTTCATTAGTATTGAAAAACCAATCTCCAGACCAGCCCCATTTTGGGGCAATAGGTTGAATATCAATTTTTGAAATCTGAAGAAAAACCTGGCCATTATTTTCATAGAATTGGAACGGAACATAATCAATGGGGACATTATATAATTCACTCAACCACTTTATTATCCGTTTCATACTTTCATCTACTGAAGACGCAAGAATGAACAATCGTCTTTGTTCTAGGAATTCATCATCTCGAAAATCAGGATTTTCACTAAAATTTTTAAATTCTTCAAACAAATCACCAGCATTTACCCCTTTATATTTTTTCCACCTATCATTGAAATCTTCGTATTCCCAAGATGCCAACAGTGCTGCATAATCAAGGATTTGTCCCACTGTATTTCTATCTGACCAATCCCGTTTTATTTCGATGATTATCAGATTTCCTTGACTGTCCACAGCAAGAAGATCAGCCATAACTTCACCGCTGATTTCCTGTGCGATTATCATAACTGAATCAGGGTTTGAAAATAATAATTTGGGCTCGGTGGCCATCCAATTCTCAATATTTTTTTCATTAATTTTAAGAGAAGAAGCATTACGGAGAGCAAATGGTGTGAAGTGACTTGTGTTCAAATCCACATTGTAAATACTATAATTATCTTGCATCTGCGAACACTATTGTTATTTTTTATATATATACCCACTTTATTGAATTGTCAAATCTAACAAATCAGGATCTGCAATCCATCCCTCAAGTGGGTCGCAGTCTGAATAGTCCTATTTTGTCCGTTTTGCCGTTGAATTGCCGATATATTGCCGATAATGTTCGTTTAATGTATAGGCACGTGCCCGCCGGGACGGGTCTGCCACCTCCAGCCACCCTTCTTCCACCCAATTCTTTAACAGCACCCGTGCCATGCGCTGGGAGAGGCCTAAGGTATTGGCTACTTCAGAAGAGGTGATCTGCTCCTTTTTGGTGAACAGTGCCAGTACTGTCCTTGCCCGCGGATCAAGCCGGCGCAGAGCTTCAGGTTCAATGGTAATGCCTTCATCCAGACTGCGCAGTGCCTCCTCCCTGGCAGCAGTGAATACTTCTGCCAAAAGCCTGACAAAATATTCCAGCCATGAGGTCAGGTCGGCTGTGGGACGGCCTTCGTAATAGTTGTGGTGCGGATGGACGACCAGAGCCTGATAATAAGCGTCAAGGTCGCGTGCATGGTGCTCTTCAAGTGAAAAGAAGCCGTGTAATCCATAACCGCCCCTGTGTAAGATAAACGTGGCCATCAGCCGGGCTGTCCTGCCGTTGCCGTCATAATAGGGATGGATGGTGACAAATTGGTAATGGACCAGTGCAGCGATGAGGGGCACTGGCACTCCATCTTTTGTGGCCGTATTGCCCCAATTGACCAGAGCGGCCATGAGTACGGGCACATCTTTGGCTTCGGGCGGCATATACACAATAGCACCGGAGGCAGAATCCCGTATCACATTCTGGCCGTCACGGTACGGGCTGGGTCCGGCCCTCGCCCCTTTCTCAACCAGTGCATGCAGGCGCTTGATAAGGTCTTCAGTAAGAGGCACCCCTTTAGCCGCCCATTCTTCTACGCGTAGCAGGGCGTTCCAGTAGTTGCGCACCTCACCCACATCCCGCTCCCGGCCGAGGAATTGTTTTCCCTCGATGACCTGCTCTGCCTCTTCCAGTGTGAGCCTGTTGCCCTCTATCCGGGTGGAATAGTGGGTGGAGCGGATGCGGGCACGGCGGCGCAGTTCTTCCTGTACTGCCAGGGGAAGCGGTGTTTGTTCCACCACGGTCCGGTCAGCTTCGATCTGCATGAGGGCGGCGGCTGTGGCAGGGGCTATGGTGTAGGTGGGGTGCCAGAATGTCATATTTCAGACCCCAATAAAAGTATCAAGCCACCAATGCGGCCTGTGCACCCTTTAGCGACACATTCAATTCATTCATTTGCACAACCTTTGAGGCATCCAGAATTTCTATCTCAAGTATCTTCTTGTCTTTCGAGTAATGCGCGATAATTCCTTCAGCAAGGTCAACAGAATCTACGGGTTTACCTTCCCTGAGTTGAATTATCAATGCATCCGTATCAGGGGAGTATTTTATCTGCAAAGTTATTACCTCCTTTAAAGTATCTTTTTGCGGTTGGATAATATACCGTTACAAGAACTGGCAATTTATGGTCATATTCATAGACTGCTCTAATTATATGTCCATTATATCTTTTATGAGCAATAAATCTGTTATTATGACCGGTCACCACTTCTTCCGGAAATAGCAAGGTCTCAATAACCTGTTCGGGTTTTAAACTCCATACAGCGATACGCTCTAATGAGTGCCATGTAAGTAGCAATTCAACTTCTTTGGCTGCAACTTTGATTTTATAAAGCCTGCCTTTTGATTTGTCTTCGGTTCCCAAGATTTTGATTTTCATGCTCCACCGTTATCCGGCATCAGAATGTTAATTTTTTCCACATCCATCTCGCCTGAGATCAGCTTCGGCAGGAGCAGGTCGCAGGTGCGGACGCTGGTGCTCTTGCCTTCCAATTCCTGCCTGGCTATGGTGAATTTATGGTCGGCGTAGCGGAGAAAGATCAGGCCCAGTACAGGTGTTGAATATTCGGATGATTTCAGTTTGGAATTGGCGCGGAGCTCGTCGGCGGCTTCCCACAGGCGTTTTTCTA
Source organism: ANME-2 cluster archaeon (assembly GCA_019429385.1). Classification (NCBI taxonomy): domain Archaea; kingdom Methanobacteriati; phylum Methanobacteriota; class Methanomicrobia; order Methanosarcinales; species ANME-2 cluster archaeon. The sequence continues at coordinate 15,444 of JAHYIS010000015.1, forward strand.
TTTCGGTATTATTGGTAGCTATGTGTATACCTCACGTACATTTTTCTTAGATTGGTAATGATATGAAACAGAACTTGCTGAATCATAACGGTGCTGCTATTCTAGCCTGTGAATTTATAATCAATCGTAATATATGTTAGCATATGACCGTCGCACTGGAACCCATGGTCGATGAACCTGCCCTGGTTATTGAGAATACCATCCGGGTACTTGTGGTGGCAGATATCCATCTTGGGATCGAATGGGACCTTGGCAATAGCGGTATTGTGGTCCCGAGCCAGTCCGCTGGAGGACTTGCAAGGATACTGGAATACCTGGATACAGCAAAACCTGACAGGCTCGTGCTGCTGGGGGATGTGAAACATAATGTGCCACGGATATCCTGGCAGGAACGGGAGGAAGTGCCCCATTTCCTTGAACGTATTGCCAGAAGGGTTCCGGTTGACATCGTGCCAGGCAACCATGACGGGGACATGGAATTCCTGTTGAGGCAAATCCCGGCAGGGCCTGAAGTGATACTGCAACCGGCCAGGGGTTTTGTGCAAGATGGCGTGGGGTACTTCCACGGTCATACCTGGCCGGACCCTGGCCTGCTGGCCTGCAGCCATATTATCATGGCACACAACCACCCCACAATCAGGTTCACGGACGCACTGGGTTCCAGCAGTACCGAACCTGCCTGGATACGCACCCGGTTACTCCGCTCACCGCTGGAATCACATTACCGCCTGACCGGTGATGAACTGCCGTGGTCTGACCCTGAAGTGGTGATCATGCCCGCATTTTGCCAGCTCTGCGGGGGAGTGGCATTCAATGAATCAATGCACGAAGACCTGCTGGGTCCGCTATTTGCAGCAAAGGTTGTGAATATGGATGACGGGCAGGCGTACCTGCTGGATGGTACCAGGCTGGGAAAACTGAAGGATATGCGTAAACTGGATATTACAAAGAAACGGGCAGACCCGATACGAAAAAGAACTAATCGTCGCGGTACGGTATCTCGATGACCATGAACTCTTCTGCGATGCATACATTGTTAAACTCCTTCAAAGCATCTTCCAGTAACTGTGATGTATCCTCTGAATAACGGGAGCTGATATGGGTCAGCACAAGCTGGTGCACATTTGCCAGGGATGCCAGGGATGCCGCCTCCCCTGCCGTGGAATGCATGGACTCGTTGGCCCAGTCCACCATGTCATCGGCAAGGGTCGAGTCATGGATAAGGATATCTGCTTTGTCGCTTGCTACAAAAACGCCGCTGCATGGCCTGGTATCACCGGAATAGACTATCCTGCGGCCCGGTCTCGGGGAGCCTACAACGTCACTGCTCTTTATGATCCTTCCCTGGAATTCGACATCTTCTCCATTATGCAGGCGCTTGAACAGCGGTCCTGGAGGTATACCGAGTTCGAGGGCTTTATCACGGTCGAACCGTCCGGGCCTGTCTGCTTCCGCCAGGGCATAACCAACAGAGGGTACACTATGTTCGGTCCTGATAGCATCAATGTAATACTCACCCCTGTCCACCCTGTCCCCGGGATGTAATTCAATGGCCTGGATCTCGTATTTCAATTTATAGAATCCTATTGCCAGCATCAACCGGACGAATTCATTCACCCAGCGGGGACCGTATATTTTAAGAGGTTCTGTACGACCGTTAAAGTTCATGGTCTGTATCAGGCCCGGGATACCAAGGATATGGTCGGCATGGAAATGGGTGATGAATATGGAGGTCAGGTTGCCCATTCCGGTCTTGGCCCGCATCATTTGCTGCTGGGTGCCCTCTCCGCAGTCGAACAACATAAGCTCGCCCTTGCGGTTTACCAGAATAGCTGAAGGATTTCGTTTTGGGGTTGGTACACTGCCGCCGGTACCAAGGAATGTAACTCTGAGCATCTAATGGTTTTATGGTATCTATGCTATTAAATAATATCCTTACATTTTTAATTTAACTGATCTTACTTTTTCATCCAGTCCTTTACAGCCTTGCAGCCGGTGGTCTATCGTGATGCTGGTCAATACCCGGTTGACGCCCATATCCATTACAGCTTTGTGGGCTGCCTTGCACGCATCGAATATCTCGTCTATGCTCCCTGCCTGTATGGCAGTGCCCATTGGACATATCTGGTATTGCACATTGTGTTCATCCAGTGCTTTTACGGCGGTCGATATATAGCGGCTTAAGGAATCACCTTCGCCCAGGACTGCTAACTGGAGTTGTGCAGTAATTATTAATTCAGTCAATAGGAATACCCCCTAATTGTTACGTGAAGTGATACGTTTAGTACTAATCAAGAAAAGATATGCGTTTATTTCTATATAGCATGCACTATGAATGATAAAAATACGGTAATAATGCCAGATATGGATAAAATTGTCATACCGTAATTCATAATTTCAGCATGAAAAACGATATTTATCCGAGATTATCAGTGATTATTAACAACAAAACAACAACATCATTATGATAATAATTATTATATGCACATTAATATAATTTCCCGTTGAAAGAAGGGGCTAGTTAAAACTATTTTTAGATGTTATCCTCATGGATTGCCGGCATTCTTTTTTCCCATGGTTCTCCTGAGGTCTCTCAAAACGTCTTCTCTATTTTGGTATATTCCTTCATCCAACCTTTCCAGCAACACACGTACATGCACCCTTCTGTCTCCGGCCATATCTATCACCTTCCATCCCTGGGAGGCAATGAGTTCCTGCTTCCCTGCCGGGAACCGTGCATCTTCCAGCAGTACCTCTCCCAGGGCCTCTGCCCCGTTATGCGTTGTTACTCTCGGGAACCGTCCCTCTTTGCGGTAAACTTTCAACCTTGCCGCGTCCCTGTACATCCTGCCGCCGTGGAATGACAGGTACATAGACCCGGAACTGGTGTCCTGTGCCCTCCTGTCTATCTCAATAAGTTCTTCATCATCGAACTGGTAGAGGTTGTGGTAACCATGTCCGAACAGTCTTGAGTACAGAATGTCTGAACGATAGGCAGGTCCGGACTCCCTTGACAGGTCCACACAGTGCACCATATTGAACTCCTGCATCGATCGAACCAGTTCGTCTCCCGGGAGCCCCCACCTGATCTCCCATACCAGCCGCACATCATCCAGCGGGACCGAGGCCAGAAGGTCGTGTATCCCTTTCACCGCCCTGTTTGGATCAAAGGACCGGGGGGTTTCCAGTACCAATAATCCTGAGCCCAGCCTCCTGCAAATCCCTATACTCTCTTCAAGCAGCCTGCATGAACGTTCAGACGGGGCCAGCATGTACCGGTGGGTCAGGTCACGATGACACCGTACCGAGAAGGTAAAACCTTCAGGAACCTTTTTCACCCAGGAATCCACCACCTCAGGGGACGGTGTCTGGTAGAACGTAGAGTTCACTTCCACAAAGTCGAATACCCGGGAATATGCTTCCAGGGTATCTGCACCCGGTATCCTGAAATATCCCCAGCCACAGGCCCCTGTCCTGTAATCCGGCATCAATTGATTTATCATCTGTCAAGGGTAATAATATTGCTGGAGTTGATGTGTATGGGTACTATACGGCTTGGATGTTCAGGCTGGGACTATCGTGACTGTGGGGGTACGCTGTATGAGCGGGACGAGCCTTCGAAGCTCAGGGCATATACTTCACTGTTCAATACCGCAGAGATAAATTCCACGTTCTACAGCTACCCAAAACCCGGCCTGGTGCTGGGATGGACAGCTCATACCCCTGATGATTTTGTATTCTCGGTAAAGCTTAACCGGTTGGTGACCCACGATAAACAGCTTGACCTGGCAACCGGGGTGGAAGAGGATGTGCACAGGTTCTGCCAGCTTATGGAACCGCTGAAAAGAGCAGGGAAGCTGGCCATGCCACCGGAAAAAGGGAAATTGCTGCTGGATATGGTGAAAGGGCAGAAATGGGATTTCAGGCCGTATACGGGGTGAATTTTTATAGTTAATTTCGTATGACTCTATGATTGCCAGAGTATTGCGGACACCCTGGATACTATCCAGAGTCTCAAATAACTGCGACTGCAAAAGGTACATTTTCTCGTTGTTGCTTATTTTTTCTGCGTGGCATTTCCTGTGCACATGGCATGGACATTAAAGCGCAAATATCTAATTTTATAATAATTCAAGAATTATCATTTTAATATATAAGCACGACTATAAAAATTTTATATTACTAAAATCGAAAAATATATATAGACACATACCATACTAATTAACTATAACTTAGTGGAAATCGGAGATTGATCATGGAAAATACCCCTCTCCAACCGTAAATGCAAATTATTAGCGGGCTGGGGAGTGGGGGTTAATTTATAGCACATATCAAAATTGTTTTAGATGATTTTGGTCAGTACCTGCATAATTTTCAGTCAAAGTTCGGGGAGATAAAATGATTGCAATGTTAGAAACCTCTGAAGAAAGGATACAATTATTGAAAGCAGGATATGATATAAAAAAGATCGAGCAGCTTTATGTCGAGGACCATAATTTTACAATTATAGTTGATCCAATTTTATTCAAAATAATCGAATTTGATCTCTAAAACGAATGTCATGTACATGGGCATGCAAGTTCTTCACCGACCATGCTCGAAATTATGCAGGGGACAGGTACTGTTATCCGCGTACTCATGTACCATGCAATCTTCAAAACCAGTATAAATAGACAGTGTTAATACCGATAAAACATTCCAGATAATTATGTTTGTCGGCATAGACCATGGCACTACCCACATACGGTTTGCATCCACAGACGGCCGTGTATTCAAACTATCAAGACTTCATGCGGCAAAGATGGCCGGTGAAGATATCCGGAATGCATTCCTGAAGGGACTGTACACTTCTGTATCAGAAATAACGATGATGGCCGTAACGTATTCCATGGGTGACGGGATAGACATGGTCACACCCATTGACCGTGTACCTGACAGGGGTATAAAGGACAGGCACGGTGCCGGGCTTCATGTAGGTGGAGGCACGCTGGTCTATGACACTATCAAAAATTCAGGCATTCCGGCACTGGTAATACCCGGGCTTCACAGGGGCAATACGCCCGATGCCAGGTTCAATGTATTTTCCCATGGTGCCAGCCCTGAAAAAATTGGCATCGTATACCATGCTTACAGGAAAGGATATGATAACATGGTTGTATCTGATATCAGTTCCAACACGGTAACACTGGCAGTGGCACAGGGTACATTGCTGGGTGCGCTGGATGCGTGCATATTTGCGCCCGGAATACATCACGGTCCTATAGACCTGGAAGGAATACGGGATGTGGATTATGGAGAAATTACCGCTAATGAAGCCTTCACCCGTGCAGGAGTGGTCAAGATGGCAGGGGTGAAGGACATAGAGGCTCTAATGGCTGCTTTTTCTGCGGGTGACCCTTCTGCAGTCCTTGCTCTGGATACCGCAGCCCTGTTTGCAGCAATGGAGATAGTTTCCATGAAACTGCTGCTCAGGGAAAAAGGCATAGAGGACCCCCGCATATTCTTAGCAGGTTCGGTCAGTGATATCAAGTATGCCAGGGACAGGATAAAGTCACACGTTGGTACAGGTGTGGAATGTCTTGGAGTATGGTCTGGTGCCCTGGGCTGCGCACGTATTGCAGAGGATATATGTGGCGGTGCCAGGGACATCATGGGAATAGGCGTCGATATAGATTGATTCGCAAGATATTCAATAGGTTTAAATCACTAAATCTCCATATTAAAGATGATGAACTTTGACCGCTGTCACATTCTCTCAATGAAGGATTTTACCCGGGACGAAATTGATTTTATTCTGGAGAGGGCTCTTAAACTCGAAACGCTGGCCAGGGGCGGCAGGTCAGATATCCTGACAGGAAAGATCCTGGCACTGTTGTTCTATGAACCCAGCACAAGAACCCGCATGTCTTTCGAGACTGCAATGTTACGGTTGGGCGGCAACGTATTGAACCTGGGCTCAAAAGAGGCAAGCAGTGTTGTAAAAGGGGAGACTCTGGCCGATACCATTCGGGTGATAAGTACCTATTCGGATGCCATTGTATTGCGTCATCCAAGCGAAGGTTCGGCACGCATGGCAGCTGAATTTGCATCAGTCCCCATTATAAACGGAGGAGACGGTGCCGGGCATCATCCCACCCAGACCCTGCTTGACCTGTATACCATTAAAAAGGAAAGCCATCTTGATGATCTGGACATTGCCATAGTGGGGGACCTGAAGTACGGACGTACTGTTCATTCCCTTGCTTATGCCCTTTCTTTATACGGTGCAAATATCACGTTTGTATCCCCACCCCAGTTAAAGATGCCGCAACAGATAAAAGGGGACATCAAAGCAATGGGTGCCAGGGTCAGCGAGACTGAAAACCTTGACGAGGTACTGGATAGCGTGGATGTGCTGTACATGACCCGCATCCAGAAGGAACGGTTCCCTGACCCGACCGAATACAACAAAGTAGTGGGTGCCTACAAGATAACAGGAGAGCATTTTAACAATGTCAGGGAGGATATGATAGTCATGCATCCTCTTCCCAGGGTATATGAGATTGACAGTTCAGTGGATAATTCACCTCATGCCCGATATTTCGAGCAGTCATTCTACGGGGTGCCCATCAGGATGGCATTGCTTACTCTCGTGCTGGGGGTCGATGTATGACCCCTGGAAAGGAATTGAGGGTACATCCAATACGTGACGGCACTGTCATAGACCACATCAATGCCGGGCAGGCTATGAATGTGTTAAAGATACTGGGTATAACGGGTTCGTCCAGTGCTGTTATTTCAGTGGCGATGAACGTGTCCAGCCGGGATATTATGTTCAAGGATATTGTAAAGATTGAGGACAGGGAACTGGAAGATAAAGAAGTGGACAAGATATCCCTCATCTCACCCAAAGCAACAATAAATATTATACGCGACTTTGGCGTTGCAGACAAGCATCGTGTGGAGTTGCCTGAAATGGTGGAAAGTATGGTCAGGTGTGCAAACCCGGACTGTATTTCAAATACCAATGAACCGGTGACCTCAAAGTTCGAAGTGAAAAAGGACCCGATACGATTAAGATGTATCTATTGCGAGCATATGATAACGGAAAATATCGCAGAACATCTTATTTAGCAGGTATATGCGATGGTTATTCAGCAGGGATAGTAACAGGTGTTTAATAGATATTACAGGATATTTTTATGGTTGAGATCACGCGGGTACTTTTGCTTTTGAAAAATATGGTCTATGAGAGCACCAGCCCCCAGGAAACGATTCGGTTCGCAAAATACTACCGCAAAAAAGGACTTGATGTTGTAGTTGTACTGTGGGGTCCGATGGGTGTGCTCCTGGGTAAGAAAGATAAAAGGGGCACCCCTGTCTATGACAGGTCTGTACGTGAATGCCTGGACCTTGGTGTCCGGTTCAAATGCTGCCGCCTGGCATGTTCCATGGTCGGGCTCCAGGATGACGATTTCATGGAAGGTATTGAAGTTGTTGAGTCGTTTGAAGTAGCTGAAATGTTCCTTGAGTATCAAAAAGAAGGGCAGCTGATAATAAGTTTGTGACTATTTACCGTATTTCATTTAAACAATGATTTATCATTGACAATACAGAAACATTAATGGTTGATAAAATATATTTTAAGTTGACCATAATAGCAAAATATCCCTATTGTTGCATAAAACAAACTATGCATAAATTTGAAGCATGACTTTAAGTAAGAGGAAATATAATTATATATTCATTATTCATTATTATTATTACTAATTACTATCAGGAGCAAGTTAAACATGGAACTTACGCCAATTCAGAGAGAGATTTTAACTGCTTTAATTAATCTTTATCGACAGAATAAATGTGCAATTAAAGGAGAAATGATTGCAGAAATAATTAACCGTAATCCCGGAACAGTTCGCAATCAGATGCAGTCACTGAAAGCGCTTGGATTGGTCGAAGGGGTACCAGGTCCCAAAGGCGGGTACAAAGCAACCGGTGCTACCTATCAAGTGTTAAATGTTACTGAAATGGATACCGAAGCAGTAGTCCCCATATATAAAAATCATCAGCTTGTTGATGGGCTGACAGCTGCAGAGATTAGTTTTACTACCGTGCGCCATCCAGATACCTGCAATGGTATCATTCGCATTCTTGGCGATATACGTGATTTTGATACTGGTGATGTCATACAGGTAGGACCAACACCCGTCAATAAACTAATCGTTCGAGGAAAAGTAATGGGGCGGGATGATTCATCCAATGCTTTACTTTTTTCTATTACTGAGATGGTTTCACTTCCCAAACGTCCAATACGTGAATATCTATCTGATAAAACAATTTCCGTACCAGCCAATGCTACCATTCAGGAAGCTGCAAGGATATTTACCAGAAATAACATTCATGGTGCCCCTGTTGAGGATAAAGGCAGTATTGTAGGGGTCATTACCTATACCGATATTGGTAATACCCTTGCCAGCGGAAAGATGAACCTCAAGATACGGGAGATCATGACAAAAGACATCATTTCTGTGGATGGCGATACTGCACTATACGATGTTGTAAAGTTATTTGATAACAAGAAGGTCGGAAGATTGATGGTAACTTCCGGGGGCAAATATATAGGTATCATCAGCAAGACAGACGTTCTTCATGAGATGGTCGTTTACTAAGGCAGCGACATATCACTTTTTTTGAGTTTCAGTTCGAATAAACTCAGGCAAGGATTTTTCAGTAATTCGGAGAAACAAATTCCCTTTCAACAAACCAGGGGCCTCATGTCTCTTGATTTTAGAACATGGGATTTTTACGAGATCATCGGGAATACGTTTTCTTTCTATTGAACAGAGTATTGCCAGCCCAGTATACACCGATAATTTGATGAACGAATATGTCGTAACCATAAACACGATAAAAAGTTTTGTGAGTTGAGAACTGTGAAACATGAACTTATGGAAATATTATGCTGTCCAATGTGTAAAGGTGACCTGGTACTTACCGTGGATGAAGAGGATGAAAATGAGATTATTTCGGGCTCATTGTTCTGTGAAAAGTGTGATGAGCATTATCCTATAGAAGACAGCATCCCAAATATGCTTCCACCCGAACTGCGGGAATAACTCCAAGAGGCCGCTACTAGTGCAGCAGATACATATTAACCGCAATCCGGGTAATGCCATTGAATTTGACAGTCCTGAGATCACCGTGCCTTTAAGACCGGGAAATGATTGTAGTTTTGAAATAGTGATAAGTAATTATGGCAGTCCTACCCATGTTCATCTTTCAGCTGACAATCATGTCAGGAAATATGTCAAGTTCTTGCACGAGAATCCTTATGTGGCAAACCAGGAATATTTGCCGGTAGTGGTACATCTTCCTGCAGAGCACGAATGGGTTGAAGGGGAGATCAAGGTGGCTACCGGTTATGGTGCACAATCAGATACTTTTAAGATATTCATCGGGATCAAACAGGCTGAGGCCAAAACCAGGCACACCGTTGATGTTGACGAAAGACTGGGCACTCCCCGTTATTTGAAAAATACCACCTATGCGTTACCATCTGATATGAGTAATGAACAAGATAGCAATTATGAAAAAGCAGACGTGTCGGACAGGCATGCTCATCAGTTTGACAAATATCTTATGCCCTTGCTCCTGGTCCTGATAGCGTTGATGGTATTGCTGGCCACATTTACATTCAACATGATCGATAAATTAACAGGAGCTGTGGCTGCATCTATCATACTGATGGTGATCCTGATGTACGCTGCAATACATTTACTGAAAAAAAATGAATGAAATAATTGAGGGATCTTATGAAATATGTCATTGTAACCGGCGGTGTGATGAGCGGACTTGGTAAGGGTATTACCGCCGCTTCAATGGGAAGGATATTAAAAAACAAAGGTTACGATGTGACGGCCATTAAGATTGACCCGTACATCAATATCGACGCCGGGACAATGAGTCCTTTCCAGCACGGCGAGGTTTTTGTGTTGAAGGATGGCGGGGAAGCTGACCTGGACCTGGGTAACTATGAGCGGTTCCTTGACATTGAACTCACCCGGGAGCATAACATTACAACAGGGAAAGTGTACCAGGCGGTCATCAATAAGGAACGCCGGGGCGATTACCTGGGCAAGACCGTACAGATAATTCCCCATGTCACGAACGAAATAAAGGAGAGGTTAAGGAACGTTGCCAGGAACAGCGGTGCCGAGATATGCCTGGTGGAAGTGGGGGGCACGGTCGGCGATATTGAGAGCATGCCGTTTTTGGAAGCAGTACGGCAATTGCATAACGAAGAGGACACTGAGGACGTGGTATTCATCCACGTGACCCTTGTACCCATGGACCCCCAGGGGGAACAAAAAACAAAACCGACACAGCATTCGGTCAAGGAACTGCGCCAGTTGGGTCTTCACCCCGACATGATAGTTACCAGATGTAAAAAGCCAATGCTGCCCGGTACCAAGGAAAAGATAGCCCTGTTCTGTGACGTGCCGGCAAAAGCGGTGATAAGCGCCCACGATGCCGAAGATATTTACATGGTGCCCCAGAGGCTGGAAAATGAAGGTGCTGCGGATTACCTGCTGTCCAAGCTGGGCCTGAAATCCAGGGATGACCTTAAAGAGTGGGACCGGATGGTGGAAAAGATGCGCTCGGCCAGCGGTTCAGTGGATGTTGCCGTTGTCGGCAAGTATACTGACCTGGAAGATTCGTACCTGAGCATCAGGGAAAGCCTGAAACATGCGGGCATTGAGGTGGGGTGCAAGGTAAATGTCCACTGGCTGGATGCAGAGGATTTCGAGAAAGAGCCGGGCTCCATTGACAAGCTCTCAAAGTATGATGGAATACTTGTGCCCGGTGGGTTCGGTGTAAGGGGGACCGAGGGCAAGATCATGGCGATACAATACGCGAGGGAGCACAATAAACCATATCTGGGATTATGCCTGGGAATGCAGACCGCGGTTATTGAGTTTGCCAGGAACGTTTTGGGATATGAAGATGCCAACAGCTCGGAACTGGCTTCTACCGGACATCCGGTGATAGACCTTTTGCCTGAACAGGAAGGAGTGATGGATATGGGGGCTACAATGAGGCTCGGTGATTATTTTGCTGAACTGACCCCGGGAAGCCTTGCCAATAAACTGTATGGCATTGATGTGATAATTGAACGACACCGCCACAGGTATGAAGTCAACCCGAAGTACATTGATGAAATAGAAGATGCGGGATTGAAATTCACTGGCAGGAACAAGAACCGGATGGAGATTGCCGAAATTCCCGGACACAGGTTCTTCTTTGCCAGCCAGTTCCATCCAGAGTTCAAGAGCAGACCCAACAGGCCTTCGCCACCGTTTTTGGGTTTCGTCAGGGCCATGTTCGAGAAAAACAAGTAATACTCATTTATGATGCGGTTTTGGTGAACAATGAAGGCGAAAATTAACTGTTCTGTCCTGAAGGGTAAGGTACTTGCGCCCCCTTCCAAGAGTTATACCCACAGGGCCGTAGTCATGGCATCACTGGCAGAAAGGAGTATAATCAACCGTCCCCTGCTGTCTGCCGATACTGTTGCCACCATTCGGGCATGCAGGGCACTGGGTGCTGTGATACGGGAGGAGAATGACAGCCTCATTGTAGAAGGTGTGAAAGGAAAACCAATCACGCCCGACAATGTTATCGATGTGGCAAACAGCGGAACCACGTTACGGCTTCTGATGGCGGTAAGTGCCCTGTGTGACGGTACAACGGTGCTGACCGGGGATGATTCTATCCGCACCCGGCCTAACACGCCGCTTATTGGTGTCCTGAACCAGCTTGGAGCCAGCGTTCTGTCCACCAGGGGTAATGGGATCGCACCTATTGTGGTAAAAGGCCCGATGAAAGGTGGTGAGGCAGTGATGGATGGCAGTATCAGCAGCCAGTTCTTCTCAGCATTGCTCACGGCCTGCCCGCTGTGCAGGACCAGAACCGTTGTCAAGGTGGACGGTGAATTAAAATCCAGGCCGTATGTGGAAATTACTATTGAAATGCTGGAAAATGCAGGTATTGCAATCGATCTTGTTGAAGGTGATAATGGGAACCTGTCTTTTATTATTCCACCGAACCAGGTATACAGGCTGACCGAATACACAGTGCCAGGGGATTTTTCTTCAGCTTCATACCTGCTGGCTGCCGGTGCACTTGCAGGCAGCGGATTAATTGTGGGGGGTTTGTATCCGAACAGGCAGGGCGATGCTGCCATTATACCCATAATGCAGGACATGGGTGCCGACCTTGAATGGGACCGGGAACGAGGTGAGGTAAAGGTGAACAAAAGCCAGTTGACGGGTGTTACCGTTGATGTGAGCATGACACCTGACCTGGTACCTACACTTGCGGTGCTGGGTGCGCTATCCCGGGGCGAGATGGTCATTACGAATGCCCAACATGTCAGGTACAAGGAAACTGACCGCTTGCATGCCATGACTGTGGAACTGGCAAAGATGGGAGTGGCTATCAGGGAGGAACCTGACCGGCTGGTGATACGGGGCGGCGGCCTTCATGGTGCACAGGTGAGCGGCTGGCACGACCACCGTATTGTAATGGCTTTGACCGTAGCAGGATTGGTTGTCGGAGATACGGTGATTGATACGGCAGAGTCAGTTAAAATCTCATATCCGGGGTTCTTTGAAACCATAAAGGCACTTGGCGGAGATAGTACACTGGAATGAATTCTCTTTCAGGACTGTCATTTCTTATAGCCTTTTTACCAGATACTATTTCTCTTGTGTACAATAGGGAGGAACATTGAATCCCCTGACATCCTGATAATAAGGGATACAACAGCCTGAAATCACCCGAAAAGGTTAAAAGGATGTAATTACCTTAAAGCTCAAACACCAAAGCATTCATAGTTGCTTTGATCGTGATAATACTTGTGGATTCCGCGGGAATAAGAAGGACAGACTATATAAACATTAGATTTTTTTAAGAATCAATTTTTCAGTAGTATCCTTTAGCTCATGAAGTATTTCACCAATCAGGTACGATGGAAGCCAAAATGTGAAACGTAAACCGAAGTGGCCATGAAACCAAAGTGTGTTGAAAGGTTGCTCTCGTACGGTATCGTGCATTATGAGGTGCATGAAATACCAGCATTCATTGCTGGAGAAGGAGGACTATTAGGTAATGCTAGATGAACTGCAAAAAAGGAAAACTGAACTTAAAATAAAGTCAGAAGAGTACAAGGAAAAGCGTAACGATCTCAATACCGAAGCCAGTGCGTTGGCTTCCAGGCGGAACGAACTTAACAAACGCACAAAAGAACTCATTGAAGAAGCACAGGAAATTAAGACCCAGAGAGATTCCAACAATGAATCTGTGGGTACGAACAAGACCCTGCGTGATGAATTGAATGAGAAGGCCAATAAATTTTATACTCAGATCGACAAAATCAGGAAAGATCTGAATCTTAGTACCGGTCCATCCTTAAAAGAGATGAGACATGAAATTGATACTCTTGAATTCAAGCAGCAGACCACGGTAATGAAACCCAGTGCTGAACGCGAACTGGTTGAAAAGATCGGGCATCTCACCGATGAGTTCAAGCGCCGCAAGACACAACTTGAAGGTAACCAGGAACTCAAAACACTTCTTGAAGAAGCACAGAAATTACGGGATGAGGCCTCTGTATACCATGAACAGGTGAAGGTGTTTGCCGATGCAGCCCAGGAATATCACGAAAAGATGATTGCCACCTTCAAAGAGGCTGATAAGGTCAGGGCAGAGTCTGATTCAGTACACAAGGATTTCGTAAAGGTCCAGGAATCTGCCGATGAACAGCACGCCCAGTTCATAAAGACCCAAAAAGAGATACGGGATATTGATAAGACCTTAATGGGTCTTCGAAGAAAAGGCAAGAAAACAAAGGATTCTGCTGTCATGGCCCAAACCAAGATCGATGCAGAAGAGATATTCTCCCAGTTCAAACTGGGTGAAAAGATCAGTACAGAAGACTTGCTTGTATTGCAGAGGTCAGGGTTGCTTTAATCGCACCCTTTCCTTCTACTATTTTTTCTGTCAAGTTCATTATTGACCACAATGATACAGTGGTCAGCATGCAGGCTCAAGGGTCCCACGTTCAGGGAGCTGGCACCTGCACCTATAATTTTTTGCTCCTCATCGGTTGTCATACCTTCATGGTCGCCCAGGATGAATATAGCCCGTTTGGGCAAGGGTCCCTTCATCTCATCCCTTATATCTATACCGTCTTCATGGAGGTAATACAGTTTGCATCCTATGTCTTCAACAGCACTCGCTCCGACATCCTCATTTTCTCTCCCCCTGGTATCATCATCTATCTCCCTGCCGGCATCCTTATTTACCCTTCCGCCGGCATCATTATCGCTACTATTCCCATTCCCATCATCAATACCGGTGTCGATGTTCAATTCGGCCAGCAGGTCTTCAAGGCCTCCCTGCCGTACCCATACGCCGGGTGTGGATTCTTTCCACCTGATTGCCGACTTCAACTCCAGTGCTTTTTTGATAAGAGAACCGCTGCTGCGCTCGTCAGGGTTAAGGTAACGCACATCCCGGCCGCTGATCTTTACTATCTTCGGTGGTCCTGGAACGCCCAGCAGTACCAGGTAAATCACGGTATCCCTGCGCAGGTCATGGCTTAAGAACAATGCCGAGTTTACGCAACGGCACATTATATCCATCCTGCCTGCACTACCCGGAAGGTCGTTGAGACTGAACTGTCCGTCAGTTACGGCCCTGTGTCCCACTACAATAAACTCTCGCATGCAAATGTACAATGCACAAGACATATATCTGTTTAACGTACATGAATTGATAGGTAATTACATGAAACTACTGGCACTATCAGACTTTCACGGAGATTTCTCAAAAGTGCAGGCTCTGCTTGAACATGCGGGTGAGATCGATGGTGTGCTGATTTCGGGTGATATTACTCATTTCGGGCCTGATGAGAGGGCACGTGAACTTATCGACATGTTCGATATGCCTGTACTGGCCATACCCGGTAACTGTGACCTGCCCGGCATCCTTGAGGTGCTGGATAGTTCCCGTGCAATTAACCTGCATAAGAAATGTTATTCTATGGGTGATGCAAGTTTTATGGGGCTGGGAGGTTCGAACAGTACTCCTTTTAACACGCCGTTCGAACTGACTGATGAAGATATGGAAGAAGCACTTGATGGTATGCTGAAGTCCTGTTCTGGTATCAGGAATATATTATTGAGCCACGCGCCCCCCTTTGGTCATGTGGATGAACTTTCTATAGGGCACGTGGGCAGCCATGCAATTGCCAAATTCCTGAACCACTTTGACCTTATCGTATGCGGCCATATTCACGAGGCCAGGGGTTTGGTTGTGAGCGGGAATACTACCATGGTCAATGTCGGGGTGGCATCTCATGGGTACGGTGCATTGATAATCTTGAACGACACTATTTGCGTAGAACTTATTGAAGTATAAACGCATCTTTCAATGTATGAAAATCGCTATAACAGGAAAAGGAGGGGTGGGCAAGACCACCCTGGCAGGTACGCTGGCACGGCTTATGGCACGGGACGGTATGGATGTCCTGGCAATTGATGCGGACCCGGATATGAACCTGGCGTCTGCGCTGGGTATTGATAATCCGCCCGGTCCTTTGACCGATTATAAGGAATTTATTGACGAGCGGGCGGGTGGTCCGGACGGGATGTTCAAATTGAACCCGAAGGTAGACGATGTGGTGGAGCGTTTCGGGGTGGTCGGGCCTGATGGAGTGAAGATGCTCATCATGGGTACCGTGGAGCGGGGCGGGTCAGGTTGCATGTGTTCCGCGTCGTCGTTCTTGAGGGCATTGCTGCGTCATGTAGTGTTCAGGGAATCGTCTGTGGTCATCATGGATATGGAAGCTGGCATCGAGCATCTGGGCAGGGGTACCACGAAGGGTATCGACCTGATGATAGTGGTGGTGGAACCGGGTTCCCGCAGTCTTGAGACAGCTGAGCGGATAAAGAGGTTGGGTACCGAACTTGGGATAGGGAAGTTTGCTGCTGTGATAAATAAGGTCAGGGAGGGGGATATCGGTGTTGTTGAATCCAGGCTGGAAGCACTGGGGATTCCTGTGCTGGGAATGCTTCCCTATGATATTTCAATGGTGGAGGCTGACCTTAACGGACAACCTCCTTTGAAGAGCGGCGGCCTGGCCGTTGATGCAATGAAAGATGTCAAAGACAGGCTGTTATCGGGCCAATATTGATACCAGTATAATTTTCCTTCAACCTACCTGTACCGTATCGCCATAAGCAGTTATGGCATCATTGATATTCATGACTATCTGCCCGTTCTGGACAGTATATGCCACCTCTTCTTTTGGATATGCCACACATCCGCCGCTGATACCATTTCCTGTATCGGCTTCAAATAGAGTGCCGCATGAATCACACACCAGGACGCCGTTATCCAGGGTGAATCCTATACTGTTGCATGGCGGGCATACATTTGCCCTGACATATGTCTTGCCATCGAGGTTGTAGGCCATAAATGCAAGCGGACCATAATTGCTGGTCGGCACATTGAAATGGACATTGGTATACTTGTCAACATCGCTCTGGGGAATGCTTACCTGGTCCCCTGATACCGTTGCCGTTATCCATTTAGCTTTTACCGGGCCCGATTGTGTGTTAGACTCTCCGGTACATCCGGCTGTGACCAGTACCAGTCCTGCCAGTAATACTGTTATCATAATGTGTTTTGGTTTCATATTCATGTTTCTCCTATGATTTTTCCGTCTTCGATATTGATGATCCTATCAGAACCCGCAGTAAGAGCTTTGCTATGGGTTACCATGACCAGCGTAACCTTTTCAGACACTGATTCGAGCAGGGATAGTATGTTGGCACCTGTCTTCTGGTCAAGTGCCCCTGTTGGTTCATCGGCCAGGATAATGTCAGGTTTCATTACCAGTGCCCTGGCAATAGCCACTCTTTGCTGCTCGCCGCCCGATAATTCGCCTGGTTTATGCTTCAGGCGGTGGGACAGGCCAACCAGCTCAAGTGCTTCCTCCACGCGCCCGTCCATGTTATCATTTGCAAATATCATGGGCAGTGCCACATTCTCTGCTGCGGTAAGGGTAGGTATCAGGTGGAACTGCTGGAATACGTGTCCAATGGTACGCCGTTTCAGGTTGATTATGGCTTTTTTCGACATCTTCGCCACCTCTTCACCCTTAATGCTGACCGTACCTGTGGAGGGGGTATCCAGAAGGCCCATGATATTGAGCAGCGTGGTCTTGCCGCTGCCGGATGGCCCCATGATGCAGATGAACTCCCCGCTTTCAATGTTCAGGTCTGTTTCATTCAGAATGGTGATGGATTGATCGCCCAGGTTGTATGACCTGGTAACGCCTGCAAGTGTTATCATATCAGACATCCCTCAACACCTCCACCGGGTCGATGTCAAGCGCGCGCCTGGCCGGGGGGTAAGCTGCAACCATACAGATGAGCATGGATATAACGATAACAATGGGGAGCAGGTCATACAGGGGATGCACAACTGCATCAAAGAGCATCGGCCCGAAGAGCATTGCTGCTACCGTTCCCCCGGCAAACCCGATGACTCCGCCAATAAATCCGATGATGGTGCCCTCCAGCATCACCATGAACGTTATCTGTCCGTCACTGGCACCCACTGCGCGCATGATCCCTATCTCTTTGGTCTTTTCATTGATCGCCGCCAGCATCGTGGATGCTACGGTCATGGCACTGACCAGGATCGTCACCAGTGCCACTGCCATTGCAGATGATTTGGTCTTTTCGATCATTGCCATCTCGCCCATGACTATCTGGCTGATGGCCCTTGCCTCCACACCAGGGACGGCACCCTCTATCTGGCGGCTCATCTCCTCCACCGGACAGTCATTACACAATGCACGGACCTCTGCAGTGCTGACCAGACCAGGTCTTTCGAGCACTGCCTGTGCATCATGCAGGTTCATAATAATAAATGCATCTTCAGCAGCTCCTGTACCTCCCAGTACACCGCTAACGGTAAAATTTCGCGCGTGGCCATTATTTACCTGGAAAACATCCCCGACTCCAAGGCGGAGATTGTGTGCAATATCCGTGCCCAATAATACTTCTCCTTCCTCCGGCCATTCACCTTCTATCTTCCACCAGGGTTTGAGCCGGCTTTCCTGCGCGGAATTAATACCCAGAAGAACTGATTTTGTGGCGTTAACTTCAATGATCCCGTACAGTTTTGGCGCTACTACTGCTATGTTCGCTTTATTTTCAATGCTATAAATCAGTCCCAGATCAGATTCGTTGATATAATTGTCTCCTGTGGCGAGAGTGCCTAGTGTCGTGGAGCCGGCAAGCAATGATACCTGTTCTGTCCTGGGTTTAATGATAATATTGGCGCCGTATTTAGAAGCCTCATCCCATAGTCCATCCTCGGCTGCCGAAAAAATAGTAGTAATGGCAGCAAAAGCAGAAACTGCGATTGCTACACTCAGTAAAGCTAACAGAAGTTTAGCCTTACGTCTGGTCAAATCCTTTACCGTAATGTTGAGCATCTGCATGGCTTTACAATAACTGTAAAAGGATATATAGTTTACGACAAATGTAAACGAGTTCCTCGTTATTGTAATAACAGCAGGATAATATATTATCGGCACATAAAATCCAGCCAGAATGCCAGACCCAGTGCATATCACCTATAATGATCACCGTATAGCCCAGTATGCCCAACTTGCCATGATACTGGAAGTATGTGCCACTCCCAAACCCGGCAACGTGGACAGGGACCACAACTATCCCGATACCAGACTTGAACATTTCCTGGCTTCGGCTGTAAGTGTCTACCCGGTTGTTGAGATGGCTTCTCAAGACAACATGGGTATTGGCAGATACATCCACGAGGCCGTCCTTGAAAGCGGCAAATGGCAACTGGGGGGGAATACTCATTTTGGCGCTTTTCTGCTTCTCATGCCTCTGGTAATGGCAGCAGGGAAACTTGAAAACAAGAACCAGAACACACCTGCGATTTTCCCGGAGCTGAAAAGGATGACCGTGGAACTGGTGCAAAATACTACTGTGGATGATGCGGTTGAGGTCTACAGGGCATTTTCAAAGGCAGGGGTGAAGGTAAAAGATGTATCAGAACTTGACCTGAACGACCCGGCATCTATTGACAACATCAGGAGCAATGGGACCACATTATACCAGTTGATGGAGATATCATCTTCGTATGATATGATCGCGAGGGAGTGGACCGGCGGGTTCCCTCTTACCTTTTCCTGTGCAAGCAGCATTCTTGGGAAAAAGGAACAGATATGCTTAAATGATGCAGTTGTATGGAGTTTCCTTGAGATACTCGCCAGGAATCCGGATACGTTCATCGGGATAAAGTTCGACACCCAGAGAGCAGAAAATGTTTCTGGAAGGGCAAAGGACATTATTCATACCATTGAGCGTTCAGGATTTGATAATGCAAAGGATGACATCCGCACCTTTGATGAAGAACTGATACGTGATGGTATAAATCCCGGGTCAACTGCAGACATTATAATAGCCGGTTTGTTCATTGCATTGATGGGAGGGCTGAAAGTTTGAATCCGGAACTTGACAGGTACGGTTTGTGGGAGGGTATCAACGAGGTCATTATGACAACGGTTTCTTTGGATGGGAAACCCAATGCGGCACCCATAGGTATCATCAGGCATGACGGTAAGCTCACGGTCAGGGTATACAATGGCTCGCATACGTATACCAATATCATGGAAACAGGTCTGCTGGCAGCCAATATGGTCTATGACCCGGTATTGTTTGTGCGCTGCGCATTGTCTGATATGGGAGAGGAAGAGTTCGAGTTCATAGCGACAGACGATGGCAGGATTTTTCCGGTAATAGTGGATTGCAGTGCATGGATGCTTTTTCACGTGGAGCATACCAGAGGTGAAAATCTGCTGGTGGCTGAATTGAAAACCATAACCGGCACGATCAGGACCCAGGAAATAAGACCGGTAAATCGAGCTTTCAATGCGGTCATCGAAGCAGTGATTCTCGCCACACGTTACAAGGTTTTTAAAATGGAAAAATATTTAATACAGATGGAAGCATACAGTAATATTATATATAAATGTGGAGGGAGTATAGAAAAAAAAGCATATGAGCTCATATTCAGGTTATTGTAATTAGGATTTTCACTATACATACCTGCAATTAAAAATTTAAGATGTTAAAACACGCTGTAATAACCTATTCAAAGCTATGCAATGACATACAGATTAATTTAACCATATACTGACTACTCTGAATTTTAGATAACAGAAGGTGGAAAAATCTTGACTACAACAACTGAAATGCTTCAGGAGATACTTGCCAACCTGAAAAATCTGGGAAGCATTGAAGCATGTGCAATAGCCAGTCGTGACGGTTTATTAATGAGTTCAGATATGCCCGAGGGTGTGCTGGGTGAAACATTCGCCGCCATGTCAGCTACTATGCTGGGAGCTGCTGAAACAGCTGCATCCGAACTCAATAAAGGAATACCGGGTCGAGTTATTGTCGAATCGAAAAACGGGAAATTGATTTGCATGGGTGCGGGACCAAAAGCACTGCTTGTTGTTATGACCGAGCATGATGCCGGACTCGGTTTGATTTTACTGGAAATTGAAAAGGCAGTTGCTCAAATAAAGGAAATCATTTAGGGGTTTTTATGAAGCAAGTTATATCAGGAATTTCCGGGCTTGATGAAATACTTGGTAAAGGTTTTATCAGGCCGTCCACTGTTCTTATTGGGGGTGTAATGGGTACAGGAAAGACAACATTTACCATGCAAAGCCTATTCAATGCCGCAAGGGAAGATGAGATATGCATGTACATTACTGCCATATCAGAACCCATTGCCATGATAAACACGTTCATGTCGCGATTTAGTTTTTACAGTATTTCTATGATGGGGAAGGGGAACGTGAAGTATGTTCCACTTGACCCGGAACAGATCAAAAAGGGTACTTCAGCTATTGTCCAGGAGATCGAACGTAACATTGAAGTTATCAAACCGGACCGCATTGTCATTGACCCGGTGAATGTGCTTACAAGCTGGATGGATGAGCGCGAGAAAAGGGAATTCTATTATCATCTATTTAATAAAATGAAAGGATGGAATTCACTGGTACTGATCACCGGTGAATTTTCCGGGGAACATATTTTAAAAGACGCGATCAGTTACATTGCAGATGGGGTTATCTACCTTTCAAATGAACGATTGAGACATAAACGGGTGAGGCATCTGGAAGTACTCAAAATGAGGGGACAGAAGTATCTGTCCGGCAAACATTCATTTGAGATCACTGATGATGGTTTTGAGGTTTATCCCTCGCTGCTTCCTGGTGCAAGGGAATCACTGACCTATGAGCATGTTCCCACGGGAATTAAAGGACTGGATAATATGACCAATGGTGGTTTTATCCGGGGTAGCAATGTGTTGTTGAGCGGTGGGAGCGGAACCGGAAAGACCTTGATAGGTCTCCAGTTCATTGTAGATGGTGCAACTATGGGCGAGCCAGGTGTCATTGTTAGCCTTGAAGAGGATCCGGTGCTGCTTCGGAATAATGCGGCACGTTTTGGCTGGAACCTGGAAAAACTGGAAGCAGATGGTTTACTTAAAATAATATATTCAAATGTTAGTCAACTTGACGTGAACAAGCTGGCTCTTGAAATGAAAACCATCATTGAGGAATTGGGTGCCAAACGCGTGGTCCTGGACGGGGTCAATAATTTGAAGATAGCACTGCTGGACGATTTGAGTATGGGTGAATATATATCTGTCCTGTCACGGTATTTTTCATCCAGGAACATCATTTCGCTGTTTACCAATGAGACCTCAGAACTAATGGGTTCTTCCACCATCACAGGAAATGGTACATCTGTAGTGATGGACAGCATCATCCTGTTGCGATATGTTGAAATCCAGAGCGAAATGAAAAAAACTATTTCTGTCCTGAAAATGAGGGGCAGCAACCATGATAAAGAGATCAGGGAACTGGTTATCAATCAAAAGGGTGTTGAAGTCAAACTACCCTTCACTGAATATTCTGGTTTGATGTCAGGTAATCCAGTAAAATCTCCATCACAGGCTTTTGTGGAAGCATTCAAAAAATAACATATCGTTAGATGGGTGATTATAATGGACTATCATATAATGATTGACTTGCTTCATTTGTATACCTGGATACTGATAAGCATTTTAATCCTTATCACCGGAGCCATCGGTTTCTTTTACCAGAAAAAATTCAATATCAAGACTAATTATAATATATTTATTCTGTCTGCTGTTTTAACATTAAGCGTGGTTCTGAATGGAGGCGAGTTATTAAATATTTATATTGTAGGTTTTATAAATGTTGAACTTATCGAACTATCAGGTATACTGTTCGCTTCATTTTTATCCTTAAAATTATTTAGAGCTATGACAGGAGCCATGTGATGCATCAGGTATCAGGATTGCTGTATGATGAGTTTTCCAGTATAGCTCTTTTATTGATAATTTATGTGTTATACCATCTCAGCCGGCGTCTGGGTGAAGCCCTGCAGATGAAACCGTATTATTACCTATTTATTATTGGTGGTATCATAATTTTCATTTCCTGGATGGCAAATTCTATAATACTGTTCAATCAATCATATATCTCTGATAATGAAATCGTGAAGTACATATTCATAGTAAAATTGATTCGTTCATTTGGTGTGACCCTATGTCTGTTACCGGCCTTGAAATACTGGGGATGGCTGATAAAAGAGATTTTAAATTGATGAATATGAGGACGATATGCAGACATCCATCAGGAAAAGACTTGCATTTGCATTTTTAGTAATTGTTTTAGCTTCTTTTCTCATAGCTGGCGGAGTAGGGTTTTATTTATTCAATACTATGATACAAGCAACCATCCAGCATGATGTTGAACATGACCTGGATGCGGCCGATATCATATTTCATACCCGGTTAATTGATACCGAGGAAATTGTAGAGTATTCGTCAGGTTATTC
Organism: ANME-2 cluster archaeon; assembly: GCA_019429385.1. Lineage (NCBI taxonomy): Archaea > Methanobacteriati > Methanobacteriota > Methanomicrobia > Methanosarcinales > ANME-2 cluster archaeon. The sequence goes on from JAHYIS010000015.1 coordinate 38,474, forward strand.
ACAGATACGTGACCCTCTTCTCAACAATGATCATGCTACCCTTCGGCAGGGACTTTTTGACTTATACAATGAACGTTTCAATAATACGATCGAAATTCTTACTGTTACTGATAACCATGGGGTAGTGGTTGCCAGGGCCAGAAATCCTGCAATGTTCGGGGATTCGTTGGAAAACAACCCCCTCATCAGGCAGGCATTAATGGGTGAAACAGTATCGTCTGTAGAAATTATCAGCCGCGAAGAACTTCTCAAAGAGAATGAATTACTTGCCCAACAGGCATATATGGAGTTCACACTCACCCCGAAAGCAAAACCTCGAAACGAAAACCACTCAACTTCGGGCATGGTATTGATGGCGGCCACTCCCATATATGACGATAACGGTGCCCTGGCAGGAGTGCTGTACGGAGCAGACCTGATTAACCGTGATTACGCAATTGTGGACCTGATTAAAGACGCATTATACATGGATGAGATGGACGATGGAAGGAATGTGGGTACTGTGACCATCTTCCAGGATGATTTCAGGATATCTACGAATGTTTTGACAGATGAGAGGGAACGGGCCATAACCACCAGGGTATCGCAGGAGGTCAACGATGCAGTACTGGAGAGGGGAGAATCATGGAATGACAGGGCTTTTGTGGTGAATGCCTGGTATGTTACTGCCTATAAACCGATACGCAATTTTGAAGGCGATATCATTGGTATATTGTACGTGGGGATACTTGAGCAGCCATATATTGATGCGGGATATAAGATACTATTAGCCTATATCGGCTTCCTGTTATTAGGTTTTCTCATTTCTATGTTTATATCACGCTATTTTACAGCATCTATCATCAGCCCTATCAATAAATTAATAGAAGGTACTGAAGCAATAGCAAAAGGGGAGTTTAAAGGCTTACAAGTAACCACACATGATGAAATCGGGAAACTCTCAACAGCATTTAATGATATGGCTGTGGAATTACAACAGACAATGGCTAAACTGATCTCATCTAAGAATGAAGTAGAGACCATATTTGAAAGTGTCAGTGATGTTGCCTGCGCCCTGGATATGGATATGAGAATCACCTTTGCGAATAGAATGGCAAAAGACCTGTATGGTGATGATATCATTGGAAAATCCTGTTATCAGGTATTTGAAGGAAGAAGTGAGGTGTGCGATGACTGCCCTTCGATTATATCGATGGAAACGGGAAATATCACACGGACGATCCACATTATTACCGATGAGGTTGGTGCTTCCTCCTATTTTGAGATTACCGGTTCACCGGTAAGGGATGAACAGGACAATATTACAGGCACGGTAATGATACGCAGGGATATTACCGAGCAAAAGACACTCGAAAACGAATTAAGGGAATCATACGTGAATCTTGAGACCACTTATGAAGAACTGAAACAGCTTGATACAATGAAATCTGAGCTGGTTGCCAATATATCTCATGAAATACGCACGCCATTGACTTCAATCAGGGGATATACTGAACTGTTGCTGGATGGTACATTAGGCAAGACCACGGAGCAACAGCTTAAAAGCATGAAAGTGGTGCTGAGAAATGTTGATAGACTAACCCGGATGATATCAAATGTCCTGGACCTGTCCAGGTTTGACCAGCAGGAACGGGTGGTCAGAGAAGTTGGACTGAAGAAGATTATCAAGCATGCTGTCGATGATTTAGGGAAAGAGGCAAATGATAAGGGTATCGATGTGACTGTTGAGGTGTCGGATACCCTGGTACTGGAATGTGATGCTGATGCACTGGAGCAGGTGTTTATTAATCTGCTGGGAAATGCAATAAAATTCACCAATAACGGTGGTAGTGTATCCATACATGCATATTACGAGGATAAACATCATATTCATGTTGAGATTCGTGATACCGGGATTGGGATTCCTGAAGATAAATTTGAGTTTATATTTGACAGGTTTTACCAGGTAGATGCCAGTTCTACCCGCAACTACGGGGGCACCGGTCTGGGACTTGCCATAACGAAAAAGATAGTGGAATGGCATAAAGGGGCCATATGGGTACGGAACAATCCGGATGGGAGCAATGGAAGTGTTTTTCACATTATTCTTCCAATAAAGCATAATGAATGAAATGTATAGCTATAAATAATATAAACTTCAGAAATAGATATAAGCCGGAGGAGAACTTTTTTGGCAAAGATATTGATAGTGGATGATGAACCTGATACCGTAGACCTTGTGAAACTTGTACTGGAAACCGAGGGATTTCAAACCTCTGTTGCATACAACGGAGAGGAAGCTCTTGAAAAGGTCAAGAGCGATAAACCTGATCTTGTGTTACTTGACATCATGATGCCAAAAATGGATGGCTGGGCAATCAGAAAGAAGATCATCAATGACGAAGAGACCCGGGACATACCTATTGTCATGTTGACTGCCAAGGCCCAGCCGATCGATAAGATGATCGGGTTGCATGTGATAGGTGTAACGGATTATATTACCAAGCCGTTCGGCCGGAAAGAAATCATTGATAGTGTGAAGAAGGCGCTTGGGGAGTAAGTACGGCGTATTATTTGCCGGTTCAGGCGGTAGATATATTTATATTATCTAAAAGAGTGTACTCTGGAATCTACCAGGTGGTTGAATCGTAATGGACAGACTCTCACTTATCAAGCGCAATACTGAAGAGATTGTAACACAGGAAGAACTTGAAGCTCTTATTGAAGCAAAAGAAGCCCCTACTGCTTATGTTGGATATGAACCCAGTGGTAAGATCCATATGGGCCATGTCCTGACCGTGAACAAACTCCTTGACCTGCAACATGCGGGTTTTAAAGTCACGGTGCTGCTGGCGGATGTCCATGCTTACCTGAACCAAAAGGGAACCATGGAAGAGGTCAGGAAAATTGCAGATTTTAATAAGGAGTGTTTTATTGCGCTGGGCCTGGATGAGGATAAGACCAATTATGTTTATGGTTCTGATTACCAGCTTGAACCTGATTACATGTTGAACGTGCTGAAACTGGCCAGGGCAACCACCCTGAACCGTGCCAGGCGGAGTATGGACGAGGTGAGTCGCAATGCTGACAATCCTATGGTCTCCCAGATGGTATACCCTCTTATGCAGGCAGTGGACATTGCCATGCTGGGTGTGGATGTGGCGGTTGGTGGCATTGACCAGCGTAAGATACACATGCTTGCAAGGGAAGGATTGCCGGGACTTGGTTTCAAAGCACCAATCTGCATCCATACACCTATCCTGCTGGGACTGGACGGTAAGAAGATGTCTTCATCTTCAAATAACTTCATTTCCATGGATGACACAGCGAGTGCGTTAAAGAAAAAGGTCAATAAAGCGTTCTGTCCCGAAGGTGAGATTGCAGATAACCCGGTGCTGGCACTGTTCAAGTACCACATTATCCCGCGGTACGAAAAAATTATTATCGAGCGGCCTGAAAAGTATGGTGGTGACCTTCATTATGAATCCTATGAAGAGATGGAAGCTGCCTTTGCATCAAAGGAATTGCATCCCATGGACCTGAAAAGCGGTGCTGCTGATTACATGAACAGGATACTTGAGCCTGTGCGCAAAAAGATGTAATATGACCTTGAATTGAAATAATTATTTTTTAAAAAAAGTATTAAGAAGGGGAAAGCCCCTTCTTAAAATAAGATTTTATCCTTAAAACAGCCCGGAATTTATGAACAGGGCAGCGAACAGGATCGAGATCATGTTCACTACCTTGATAAGGGCATTCAGCGCCGGACCTGACGTATCCTTGAACGGGTCGCCAACGGTATCGCCCACTACGGCAGCTTTATGTGCCTCTGAACCTTTACCGCCGTACGCTCCGTTCTCGATGGTCTTTTTGGCATTATCCCATGCGCCTCCGCCGTTCGCCATCATCAGGGCCATCAATAGACCGACTACAATGATACCGATGAGCAGGCCAGCGAGTGCTTCTTTACCGAGCACCATTCCAACAACCAGGGGTACTCCGATAGCCATGATGCCGGGGAGTGCCATTTCCCTGATGGCAGCTTTGGTAACAATGTCTACACACTTGCCATATTCGGGTTTGGATGTGCCTTCCATGATGCCGGGTATTTCCTTGAACTGGCGCCTGACCTCGTTGACCACTTCAAATGCGGCTTTTCCGACCGCTTTCATAGTGACGGCACTGAACAGGAATGGCAGTAATCCGCCAATGAACAGACCTACCAGCACAAGCGGATTGGAAAGACTAAGGTCACTTGCAGTCAGGTCAACTTTGTGTGTGAAATCAGCGAACAGGGCCAGTGCGCCCAGTCCTGCAGAACCGATAGCATATCCTTTGGTCACTGCTTTCGTGGTGTTACCTACACTATCAAGGGCATCGGTGGTCTTTCGGGTTTCTTCAGGCAGGTTTGCCATCTCGGCGATGCCACCTGCATTATCGGTAATCGGACCGTACGAATCAAGGGCAACAATGATGCCTGTGGTCGAGAGCATTGCTGCTGCTGCGATTGCTATGCTGTACATGCCGACAATTTCCTGGCCCGGGATAAACCCTCCGCCAACATAGAACGCTCCCAGGATGCCGGTAGCTATCACGATAACAGGCAGTCCTGTGCTTTCAAGACCTACGGCAAGGCCGGTGATAATATTGGTACCTGCGCCGGTCTGTGAGGAATCAGCGATGGATTTCACAGGCCTGAACGAACCGGATGTGTAGTATTCGGTAATTATTACCATCAAAACCATAATGACCGTGCCGATAAGGGCAGAGTAATAGAATTTGATATCCCCCATCAGCATATCGGTTACGAAATAGAACAGTACAAGACTGATAATAGCCGCTACCGCCACGCCTTTATACAGTGCTTTCATGATCTTCCCGTCATCACCGATCTTGACAAAGAACACCGCAATGATGGATGCCACGATGGCAGATGAACCCAGCATGAGCGGGAACAGAATGGCATTGGGGAACTGGCCAATAACAAGACCGCCAAGCAGCATAGCTGCCAGTGCTGTGACCACATAGGTTTCGAACAGGTCGGCACCCATGCCGGCACAGTCGCCTACATTGTCGCCCACGTTATCAGCAATGACACCGGCATTTCGGGGGTCGTCCTCGGGAATGCCTGCTTCGACCTTACCCACAAGGTCAGCACCTACATCGGCTGCCTTGGTAAATATGCCTCCGCCGACCCTGGCGAACAGGCTTATAAGACTGGCACCGAAACCAAAGCCAATGACCATGTCAACACTTTCAGGTTCTGCGCCGAAAAGAATAAAGAAGCCGCTGGTACCCAGCAGTGCCAGACCGACAACGGCCAGACCGGTAACAGCGCCACCCTTAAATGCCACATCCATGGCACTCTTCAAGCCTTCTTTCGCTTTCTGGGCGGTCCTGACATTGGCCCTGACCGAGACATTCATGCCGATATACCCTGCAAGTGCCGAACTCACAGCACCGACCAGGAATCCGATGGTTGTCTTCACGTTCAATCCGTTCTCTTTTGGCAGTGCTATGAACATGGCAACTGCCAGTATCACTGCGACTATAGCAATGGTCTTATACTGGCGGTTCAGGTATGCCATTGCACCTTCCTGTATCGCTCCGGATATTTCCTGCATTTCTGGTGTGCCAGGGTCGCTTTTGAGTACTTTCTTTGCGAAGATCCCGGCAAATACCAGACTTAACAATCCTGCCAGAGGGGCAAGATATAATAATTTGTCCATGTATTTCCTCCTCTCGAATCAATAACTATTCTAATAGTTTTTTGCTGAATTACAGCAATAAATGTATTAGCAAAGCTAAATCTGGCGTTTAATAGTTTACATATATTAAAAGATTATCGGAAGGCATCGAATTGACGGTATTACCCGCCGCAATATCCATAGAGCAGGGATATGGTGTCCCCTTCCTGTAAACAGTGTTCAAGCAGGTCCGGCGGCGCCTCATCATTGACAGTGGCAATACAGCTGTTCAGGTTACCGTTCCTGTTGAGTATCTTGACTTTACCTGAGCCAACTCCTTTTAATGTGCAGGCTTCTTCGATGAGTGTATCTACAGATTCCAGGAAAACGAGAAGAGTAGTATGTTCCGGTATGTCCAGTACCTGTATGTCGCCCATCAGGTCCTTCTGGGTGTAGTCGAATTCGATGGTAACTTTCATGGTTGTATCTCCATTCTATACCGTGTTCCGTTATGGGTATTTATTCTGAAAATTTATTGGATTGATGTTTTACATTTGTAAACCAAAACAGGGTTAATGTGGCCAGTCATATGTATCTTTGGGTCAAGTCAGCCCGGATACATGATTTCTATCTAAAAAATAACCAACCACCCAACAAATAAACTATGTATCCGTACCTTATTAGCAAACCTCCCAGGCGGCAGACTGACCATGTCCGGAGCTAACCACTCCGGGCATATTTGTATTATGTTTTTAATAACCGAATTCGATGAATGAGATTATGCAAACAGATTTAACTAATACCGTTTAATATTTTTACAGATTATGTTAGAAAAATCAGGTCGATATTTCAGGATAATAATTGTTTTCATAAAATACAATCTTTTCTCCCTGTTATACACAGACATCAAGCAGGATTATATTTCTGATAAGAAATGTGCATGCCAGATAGACCAGAAATACCGTAATAATGCAGTCAAACTGAAAAAGGCATTCGAAGAACTGGGACCCACATTTATAAAACTGGGCCAGACCCTGAGCAACAGGCCAGACCTGCTGCCAAGACCGTACATTATGGAACTGGACAAATTGCATGACGATGTGGAAGTATTGCCTTTTGAGAGCATGAGGAGGTCATTCGAAGGGACCTGTATATGTGACACGGTACCTGAAGAACACAGTCCTTTCTGTTACCACTGCAATGATATCCTGGACCTTTATGATGAGTTTGATACAGATCCCATTGCCAGCGCTTCAATAGGCCAGGTATACCGGGCGGTGCTCAAGGGGCGGGAAGTGGCGGTAAAGATTGCCAGACCTGATGTGATAGATACCATAAACCTCGACCTGATGATTTTGAAGGACCTGAAAAGGGTGCTTTTTGGTATGTTAGGTTTCGGGAAGGACTTTGATGTTGACGGGTTCCTGGACGATTTTAAGGATATGCTTACCAGGGAACTTGACTACAAAAGCGAGGCCCTGAACATCGAGCGGTTCAGGGAGAATTTCAAGGGTAACGAGAATGTGAAGATACCGGATGTATTCTGGGATTATACCCGCGACACGGTACTGGTAATGGAGTTTATTTACGGGACACAGATACAGGACGTGCGTGATATTGACGGGGATACGAGGAACAGACTGGTAACTTTGATAAGTGAAAGTTACCTGAAACAAATATACCTGGACGGTTTTTTCCATGCTGATCCCCACGGCGGGAACATTATAGCCCTTGAAAACGGCAGTATCGCCTTGCTGGATTTCGGTGCTGTTGGTGTGCTTGACAGTGAACTCCAGTGGAACCTGTTCAACCTGTTCTACGGGGTGTATAAAAGAGATGTGGATATAGCTGCGGATTATTTCTTCAGGATAGGGTTCGTGAAGGATAGGAACATTGATATGCATGCGTTCAAGGAGGACATGGACATGCTCATATCCAGGCAGCATTTCAGTAAGGCCGGGGAGAAGCAAAGCGATAATTACGTGATGCTGGCGGTAAAATACAATATTTCCATGCCCAGGATATTCTCACGACTGGAGCGGGCACTGTTCCTGGTCGAGGATGTCTGTATGAAACTTGACCCCGCGTTCAATATCATGGACGAGGCAGAAGCACTGGTCGGAAAGTCAATGCGTGCCAGGTTCAGTCCCGAAATGGTTGCGAAGAATAGCCAGAAGGATGCGACAAATTATTATATGATGTTCAGGTCACTGCCGGAAAGGGTTGAACAGACATTGAATTCTCTGGATTCTTTTTTTCTGTCCATGGAGAGAAATACGGCATCCCGGCAACAAAGATACCGTATCTTGAAAAAAGGGATGTTCATGCTTTCAATTGCGGTATTGGCTGCTGCAATTCTTGTCTGGTTCACCTGAAATATCCTGCCGACCTCATCAACAAATGGAATATTTCGGTCTGATGACCCGGGTGGAAACAGATGATGATATTGGGCGGGATTTAAAGGGAACTGTGGGAGAGGGTAGGGATTATTTCGAATACCTTAATACCGATGACTTAATAGTAATATTGGTAGATATTTTTGGTAAATGATACTAAAATCCGGGGGATGCCTTTAAATGATGATGCAAAAGGGCATAAAGAAGCAGTAGACCAAATGCACTATAATTTTTCAATTCTTTTGGACACGAAAAAGGAAGAGGCTTCAACATATCTCCTTTCGCTTGCGAAAGACGAGCATAGCGGTATACGAAAGGGGGCAGCCAGTATCCTGGGTCTGGCCTTCAAGGACATGAGTGACAAGGTTCTGGCGACGAAATACCTGCTTACCCTCACGAAAGATGAGAAAAGCGACGTACGAAGGGGTGCAACTGATGCCCTGGGTTCGGCATTTCAGCATGTCACCGATAAGGACGAGGCATCCACTGAACTACTGGCACTTACAAAAGACGAAGACAGTGGTGTACGGTGGCGTGCAGCTTATGCCCTGCGTTCTGCCTTCCCACATATTACTGATAAATTTCATGCATCTGAAGACCTTCTGAAACTCACCACGGATGAAGACAGCCTCGTAAGAAGGGGGGCAGTAGATGCCCTGGGTTCGGCATTTCCGCATATAATCGATAAGGTCCACGCATCTGGAAATCTCCTGTCATTGACAAAGGATGAGGATAGGGGGGTACGATGGCGGGCGGTTGAAGCACTTGGCTTTGCATTTCAGTATCTGACCGATAAGGTTCAGGCATCTATGGAATTGCTTTCTCTGGCTCAGGATAAGGACAATCTTGTGCGACGGGGGGCGGTGGATGCCATTGGTTTGGCTTTTCAGTATATGAGCAACCAGGAACAGGTATGGAATGGGCTACTGGTGCTCACGAAGGATGAGGACAGCCTCGTGCAATGGGCTGCAGCTGATGCACTTTGCTCGTCATTCCCACACATGACCGATAAAACCAATGCCTGGAACGACCTGGTGGCGCTCACCAGTGATGAGGACCGCAATGTGCGAAGACGGGCTGCCGATTCGATCGGATTGGTATTTCAGTATGTTACCGATAAGGTTCAGGCATCTCATGACCTCCTGGAACTCTCTAAGGGCCGGGACAGCGACGAGTGATGGTGTGCAGGCAAGTGAGGGATATGAGGGGAGTATTTCAACTGGCGGATATGAGAGTGGCGTGAACAGGCCATGCATTCGTTTTTTGGATTATGGTTTTGTGATATTAGAACATGTTTTGTGGTACTGTATACAATAACCGGGTAAAATCAGTTCCTTTGAATTCACTTCTGAGAATTCTTAACATATTTGTTTCATCATAATCGGACAGAGCTTTCAAGAATGCGTAAATGCCTCTCTCAGGGGCCAGTTTATAATAATGCAAAAACATCTTGCACATTTTGAAATGCCTTGTCATATGTGAAATATATGTTTGATAATGCAGCCTGGCAGTCTCCAGGTCATGGGAATTGAGCAATAGGGCCAATTTCCTGGCAGACAATAATGAGAAACGTATCCCTTCACCTAGGAAACAGCTTGACTGTGATGAGGCGTCACCTATCACAAAACAATTATTGAAGGATGGATCTTTTAGCGGTTGATAATATGTCATGGTTCCGCCGTGGATCTCATTAATATTGTTCTCATTGAAATTCTTGACCGTAATAATACCTGAAGATATGAACTCATGAAGAGCGTTCTTTAAATTCACTTTTTTTGTACCGCCTTTTTGGTAAACAAGTTTTCCCAGGCCAATCCTGGCAGTAGTCTTTCCGGTAGGGAAGACCCATGCATATCCTTCAGGGATGATAGTATTACTAAAGAAAAAGTCAAAAGAATCAGCATCGAAATCAAGTCCGGTAGCTTCATATTCCAGTCCATGTGCAAGCCACTGTCTTTGGTAATATGACGGATTAAGATGTTTTAACAGGACTCTTGCCTCGCCGGAAGCATCAACGAAAAGGTCTGCTTTGTAAAGAGTGTCTTCAATTTCAATACTTTCGACGTTGCCATTTTTAAGGGTAACGTTCTCAACTGAAGCAGGATGTATCATTTCGCAATTCATTCTTGCTTTGTCGGACAGGATTTTTATCATTCGTGGAAAGTCCAGGGAATGAAGTACAGGTTTTTCATAGTGGAATTCTTTAGTAAAGCCGTTCCCAAGGATGATTCTAAATCCTTTTGATGAATGACGTACAGCCTCTTCCAGTTCAAAGTCAGTAAGCGTATCAGTAAACGTCCCTGCAGAAGACTTTACAGGAATTCCAAGCTCAGGTTTCCTGTCGACTACCAGGACATTCTTATTTTTAATGGTTCCCGAAAAACCAAGCCCGGCAGGTCCGGCTCCCACCACAATTATGTCATATTTCTCCATATCTTCTCTTTTAATAGTTTATTCAATGATAGGTAATAAAGTATACATTTTAAATTTCATGTGATTTCCTTCCTGTCCAATGATAAGCCCCAGATGACAGATATTGGAATCTCATTATTTCCTGCACCTACTCCCCATCTTCCTCATCACAAGAGGGTGCAGTTGGGTGATATTCAGGAGGGCGGGAGGAGAGTGCAAGAACGAATGGGGCAAGACAGCATTTCTGTGTTTAGGTTATATAATCACATAAATACTATATTTTAACAGCCATGGCAGCACTCCCCCACCTTCCGCTTATAGTTATTGGCGTTTGAGGAGACGGATGGGAAGTACAATTTTGTTTCCTATTTTTGGGGATAACATAAAATGAATGCAAATTCATATTCGTATCATTGATATTCTGACGGTATGTTTAAATAATTATTAATTAATCTATTATTATGGCCGGGATTGCATTTGAAAAGAAGATTTTTGATGAACTTACCCATATAAAAGCTGAATTGGATGAAATAAAAGAGCATATGGTGGATGCAGATACGATCATAAGTGAGGACGAAAGAATACTTGTTTCAGAAAGTTTTAAGCATGAAAAGGAAGGAAAACTTGTTTCTCTTTCTGAGTTCAAAAAAGGTTTCGGTAATTAGAAATGTTTAGGATTTTTCTTGATATTCCTGTCCAAAAATTTCTCAAAAAACTTGATTATAGCATTTCTCAAAGAATTATTGAAGTTGTTGAGATGCTTGCTGAAGATCCTATCCCTCACGATTCAAAGAGGATTATTGGTATAAAGGAGAAAGTTTTCAGGATAAGGGTGGGCAAATTTCGTGTGCTTTACCGAGTTAATTATGAAAACTTTAGTATAGTGATTATTGATATAGATACAAGAGAGCATGTCTATAAGTAATTCACTTTTTCGTTTTCTTTCTATACACTACTTTCAGATTACTCGCTCATCACCTATAATTCCCATTATATGCCGGGTAGAGGGCTGGATTCAGGCGGGCGGGAAGAGAGCGCAGGAACGAATGGGGGGCATGTTCGTTGCAGAATAAATGTGGTATTGGTTTTTGAATAACTCACCGCAAAAGCCGCAAAGTTCACTAAGACATTGTTGCCTTAACTTTGCGTTCTTCGCGTTCTTTGCGGCGGAGTATGATATAAAAAATATATTTTCACAGCCATGCAAACACTCTACCATCTTACACTCCTCGTTTTTGTCCCCATCCGCAGCTATAGGAGCCGGCAAGTCATCTGTAGTAGTTTGTGGAAAGATTGAATCGCGAGGCGGAGTTATACAATTAAGTATAACTATTTATACAATAGACTTCAATTTTATATTTGATCAAAATGTGCCATTCAACAGTTGAGCTTAAGAGATGGGGCAACTCCCTTGGAATAATCATCCCTAAAGACA
>JAHYIS010000016.1 GCA_019429385.1 ANME-2 cluster archaeon
CCGTTCGCATGACTTAGATCACCGTAACCGGTATCGTTATGGCAATCTGTACATGTGGGAGCACCGGGGTTGAGGCTCTGGTTGTGCTGTGTGGACAATACGGCTGTACCATAGGCTGCATGGCAGCTTGCACAGGCATCACCGGATAACACCGGTGCAATGGGCAGATCGGTAACGATCGATTTGGCTCCGTGGCATTTGGCACAGGTGACATCCCTACTGATATTATGGGGTTTGAACGTTGCCGGTGCACCGTGGGAAAGATGCCAGGTGGTGACAATTCCGCTATCGTTCCAGACACCATAATTACCGTCTGCTGTTACGGCATACCCGGTCACGTTCGCAGTGGTATACATCTGGTCATGACAGCCCAGACAATCCACTTTGTCGGTATGAAGAGCGGTTGAGGTGAAGGTATGGTCGGCTGGGTTATGGCAGACTTCACAACCGGTTTGGGCGGACGTGATGTTCTCGACCTTAAACTCATGCATTCCTTTGCTGAAACTGGCGTTCATGTGGCAGTCGGTACAGGTGAAATTCAAGGTATCCCTGTGGGGTCCGGCGAATTTACTGTCGTGACTGCCGCCAGGCTGGTGACATTTCTCGCACAGTTCAGTATTGTTGGAGATCTCATCATAGACCGAGTAGTTCGCATATGAACTGGCTGTCGCGTTATAGAATGCTATCGGTGCTCCACTGGTACCGGTATTGTTCGGATACTTCCGGTCATGCAGGTTATGGCAGACCCTGCACTGGATGCCGTCCCAATCTTCTTCTGCTATAACGGGATTGAGAGCAGAGAGAAGAACATCGTAATTCGTTGGCGATTTGCATTTGGCACAGTTGTTCTTACTGTCTGAGGCTCCGGCCCGGGAATTGGCATGTGAGCTGTTGAGCCAGGTGCGGGAGGCCAGATCGACTTTTTCCGGACTGCGGGTTGCGTGGCACGGTAACGAACAGGTATACTGCGGGAACATGCCGACGCCGGTACCGCCATTGAGCGCAAGTGGCATACCGCCGCTGGTGTTGTATTCATAGTAGCTATGCTCAACGACCAGGTTGTGGTCATGTGCGTACAGTGATGCGTTGAGAGTGAATGGCTGGGTGGTATTGGCAAAGTGACATGTCGTACAGTCGGACGAACTGGTATGGCGTTCGTAGAAGCCGTTGACACCGTCGATATGGCAGTTCCGGCATGTATTGGTCTCGTTCACGGTGTACACTTTGGGACCGTTCGCATGACTTAGATCACCGTAACCGGTATCGTTATGGCAATCTGTACATGTGGGAGCACCGGGGTTGAGGCTCTGGTTGTGCTGTGTGGACAATACGGCTGTACCATAGGCTGCATGGCAGCGTGCACAGGTCATACCACTCGCTTTCTTAACTTCATGCATAAGTGGAGTGATCTCTGTAGCAGTGCTTTTATGGCATTCTGTACAATCTGCATCTGTGAACCCGCTTATGGTTGAATGGTCATAATAAGATGTTCCATCCTGGGCTCCTGTTGAATAATTCCCATATAAGGAATCACCTGTTATTTCAGGTGGTACATTGCTAAGAGTGGTGAGCATATCATTGTAATTGGTACTGCCTTTCTTGTGGCATGATGAACACCAATCGCCGGAAAGGTCGCCACCCATCACATTGGCACCCTTGAAGCTGGCAATGTAACCTGCAGCGACAGCGCTGTGTTTGGTCTCGCCGTGACAGTACAGGCACTTGGATTCATCATCGGATGCAGTCCAGAAATCAGCACCTCTATCCCACAGCGTACCATTGAGGATGTTATTGCTGTGGGTTATTTGTGTTATTTTGGGTGCAGTGGCAAATGATGCCAGCCCGCTGCCCACGTGGCAATCAGGACATGAGGCAGCATTGGTCCTTGTGGTGGCAAAGTTATTGTCGTTCTGGATGAACTTGATCACGTGTACATCCTGGGTATGACACTCAGTACATGCTACTGTAGTATTATGCTGGGTCAATCCCTGATGGCAGGTAGTACAATGGGAGTCCTCTGTGGGTCCTAAAGTTCCTGCTGAAGGATCAGGTTTAGTAATGTTGTGCATGGGACCGTGGCAGATGACACAAGGAATGGCGGGATTAGAGTGGTATGTTGAAGTCGTGGAATAAGTGGATACGATACCGTTCAGAGTACTCTTCATGGTTGTGTTTGCACTACTATGGCAGTTCGTACAGCTACCAATAATCATGTTGGTATTATGAGAAGATATACTGCCATGACAGTTGGCATTGTCGCAACTCAGGCTGCTGTGTGCACCGATTGTATTCACAGACTGGGATAAACCCTGCCCATTATAGGATAAATGGCACACAGTACAGGTAGTTGCATGTTGACTTCTGTCACCCACCACAGCATCGGAACCACCTGCATATGGTGAACTGATGGGAGCACCACTGCCAAGGTTCTCATTACCATGACCGCTACAACCATTTCCACCAACACAACCCCACCAGTTGTAGATGAACTGGGCACTTCCGGTTACACCAGAAGCATTGACCTCTACCTGCCATTTTCCATAATAATTCTTAGCATTGAGGTCACGTGGTACATTAATAAGTCCATTGCTGTCTGTGGAAGTCGGAAGTGTGTAATCAATGGCTCCACCTGGATTCCTAAGAGTTAATGTCACATTTGAAGAGGGGAGGGGCATCCCATCAGCATCTAGTACAAGAGCATACATATTTACTGTCGTCCTGACACCCGGCCCAAAAGCATTAGTCCAAGTTCTCGATGGTACGATAAAACCAGTCCCTGAAGCTTGACCGCTCGTAGTTGCATCATCCAGCACTACATACCTGTTGGTTGCGACCAATATCTTAGAAGGACCTGTAAACACAGTGGTAGTCACCAGGTTACTGGTGTCCGAAGCACTTCCTGTGGCTGTCACCGACTGCTGGTGAGAGCCAGTAGCACCCGCAGATGCGGTCACTGTCATGGTCTTAATGGACTGCTGTCCCGGATTAAGCGTTCCAGTCGTAGAAGAATTAAGTGAATAGGAAAAATCGGCAGTATTGGCATTGGTAAGGGAAAGAGTATAAGAGTCGGCTACATTTCCGGTGTTCTGCACTGTAACAGTATACGATACCTGACTCCCGGGTGCTACATTCTGGGATGGTGGTGTCAGGGTAACACTGACAGAAGGATTTGGCACAATCACAGTTGTTATAACCTGTCCTGAGCCGGTAAAATTGGCAGGATCTTCCACAGATGTCGCTGTCACTGTTGTGGTATCAGATGTACCAGCACCGCCATTTGTAACATTAAGTGTTGTCTGCGCACTTCCGCCAGAGAGTACTGCTAAAGTCGTTGTGCCAAGCGAGGACCCGAAATTGGTGGGGTCGGAGTCAACTGCACTGAGACTATAATTGCCATCAGTGTTACCGTTATTATTGACTGTGATTGTATATTCAGTACTGCCACCTGCAACCACACCTGCTGATGTTGGAGATGGGGTAACTGTGACATTGTATGTTGGAGCTGTTGAACCAGCTACTTCATCCACTGAGAATTGCCCACTGTTCGAGTTGCTAGTACCCATGTATATCCTCTGTTCGCCACTTGTTGAAGCAACTGAAACTTTCAGGGCTAGATAGGAGTTTGCGGGGGCACCTCCCGAAATACTGCTCATATCAACCACATATGCCTGCTGTACACCGGAAGGTACTACCTGATCCACAAATCCAAACGATGTAAAGGCACCTGATTGCGCATAGCCAAGTTCAAAACGATATGTGACGGGACCAATTGAAGTTCGTTCCCTGAGATAAAAGTTAGCTCCTGATTGGCCGGTGACCTGGGTCTGAACCGTATATGCTATAGGGAATATCGCTAAAAACTGATCACCAGTTGTCGTGGTTGTCAGCCTGTCATCAGCACAATTCAATCCTACATCATTAAGCGTGGTGACCCGATATGCTGTGGGCCGGGCGTTGCAAGCACCCCAATCAGCAGTATAGCCCGAAGCATCTATTGCCCCTGAAGAAGGCTCCCAATAATATGCGGTAACTGCCGCACTCGCCGATCCCGCGAACAGCATCATAATAAGCATTGTGACAGCCAGGATCATCCCGGCCCTGGGAATAGAGCGGCAGGCTTCGCGAGGTGGACTTCGAGACCGTCCGGTATAGCATGCAGGGGATTGGTGTTTCTTATTTAACGAAAAAGTGGTCAGAAACGTTGCTTTAATAGAATTCTGCTTGATATTTCCAAATCCATCGATGTATTTTTTCTGGTAATCTCTAATCCAATCCATTTGTCCACCTTGAATTTTTTATTATTTACTGTGTGAATTCATTGATACTTAAATGTATCTAAAAATTTTTATAATTATCATAATAATGCTTATAATCATCACCATGGGGTCGGTCGTAGTCTTACTATAAAATACATAAAACCCCAATTGTAACCCAATCACTGTATAGACCTTTTTAGTAACAACCCATTTGAAATAAATGATACATTAAATCCGTTTTTTGAAGCTAATAGAAATCTCTTCACTATTCGAAACCTATATAGAATAAAACTCCCTTATAAGACCCCTCTGATTTTGAGGTAACATGACAAATCATATCTTTGAAACTGCATCCAATATCCTGTCCGAGGGCCCCATCTGCGACCACTGCATGGGCAGGATGTTCGCAAAGCTCTCCACAGGATTGTCCAACGACCAGCGAGGAGCTGCTATTAAACTCTCACTTGCAATGGAAGCGGACCGAATACGCAACGAGACCTCAGACGATTCAATGTTACAATTACTATCACATAGCAGTGTCAATGCCAGGAAAAGCCTGAAAGAAGAAGGTACATCCGGAAAATGCTGGGTATGCAACAGCCTGTTCGAACAACTTGATATCTGGGCTGACCGGGTGGTCGATGCCCTTGAGGGTTATGAATTTGATACATTCCTTATCGGCACCCGCCCGTCGGGTCTGCTTATCGAGAACGAAGAGATACTCTGGGCCGCCTCGGGAACCGCCTGGCCAGAACCCTTAAAGACCGAAATGAACCGTGAAGTAGGTCGGCGGGTGGAAGAAAAACTGGGCAAAAAAGCTGACCTCAAAACTCCCCACATCACAGCATTGCTGGACATAGACCGCGAGGATGTTGAACTTGAAATACGCTCACAGTATATTTATGGTCGTTACCGCAAATTGATACGTGGCATCCCACAGACACGCTGGCCATGCCGTGAATGCCACGGCAGGGGGTGTGAGCGCTGTAATTTCACTGGAGCCATGTACCCCGAATCAGTAGATGAACTCATCAAACCCGAAGTGATAAAAGCTACCGAGTCTGTAGATACCGTATTCCACGGCGCGGGCCGGGAAGATATAGATGCCCTGATGCTGGGAAGGGGCAGGCCTTTTATTGTAGAAGCTGAGGAACCACTCCGCCGCCACATTGACCTGACAAGGCTACAGCATAGGATCAACCGCCATGCAGCAGGTAAAGTTGAAGTCGAAGGACTCAAATTTGTATCCCACCGGGCAGTTGAAGCCATCAAACAGGCAAAAGCAGATAAAGTTTATAGATTAAGAGTTACATTTAAAGTGCAGGTATCAGAAGAAAAGCTTATATCAGCTATTGACGTACTTGCCCGAACTCCCATAAACCAGCGAACACCCACAAGAGTATCTCACCGCAGGGCTGATCTTGAACGGGTGCGTGCGATACACAATATAGAACTGGAACAAATATCTCCCGACGGCCGAATAGCCACCATAGTGGTGAGCTGCCAGGGAGGACTATACGTAAAAGAACTGGTATCCGGGGACGACGGACGTACAGTACCCAGCCTTGCCCGGAATCTGGATGTCGAGGCAACCGTTACCGAACTGGACGTAATAAAAGTAGAAGAAACATTCATTTAACTTAATTGGAGGATATAACATTGTCAAAATCACACGGCGAGAGAAGGAAGACCAGGTACAAATTGAAGAAAAGCGTGCGGGAAAGAGGGCTTAGTCCCGTATCACGTGCCATCCAGGAATTTGAAGTTGGACAATCGGTCCATATAAAACTGGACCCCAGTGTTCACAGAGGTATGTCAAATCCAAAATTCCATGGCAGGACCGGTAAAGTACTCGGACAGAGAGGCCGTGCTTACATTGTAGCGGTCAGTGATGGGAACGCCACAAAACAGGTTATTCTGTTTCCGCAGCATCTGAGCCCCCAGGTATGATTACAGATACTCAATATCCAGGTAGTTTTTTATGATAGTCAAACAGGTATTTAATGAAGAAATGTTGACCATTGCAGAAGCAAAGGAAATTCTGGTAGATATCAGGGAGACCCGTACCGAACAGGAACTAGAACTGGGATATGAGCTCAGAAGAGCCATTAACCATGCCGAAAAATCCTCTAAGACGGACGGAGCAAGTTCCAGGAAATTAGTAGAAGAACTGCTCAAACTGGAGAAAATGAAACCGGATATTGCATTCCGTCTTGCTGATATAATGCCGACTTCCTTTGACGAGATACGGTCAATATACGCAAAGGAAAGATTTACGCTATCTGAAACAGAACTTACGCAGATTTTGGATGCTGTTACTGCTGCATACTAAATTCTTAACCTGGGTAATGTAAAAGTTTATATGCAATGCTATGTATAAATTTTAATTCCGATTTGAAAAAATAGATATTTGAAATAAGGTTATGAGTGGATAGGTATGGTATTGGAAAAAAAACCTCGAAGTGAAGATTGGGCATTTGTATTGGATTATTTACCCTATGGAAGCTCGGAGGATTCCAGGCCATTGCACCAGAAAAAACCACTGGTACAGGCAGTGGGTGAATCACATTTTGTGCTGATGGAACTGATGCCAAAAGAAGGAGTTGTACCTGAATCTCAGGACAAGGTCTATATTGGTGATGGTGACCGGGATATTATCGACCATGTCAAGCGCAGAATTACCTACAATGAACTTACCCACGGAGCACAACTTGAACTCCCATATATCCTTGAAAAAGTTATAGCCGAAAACGAACCAAAATATGTCCGTTTCTTCAGTGATGCCTACCCCATAACAAACCGGCTTCACATGCTGGAACTTCTTCCCGGTATAGGTAAGAAACTTATGTGGGGCATTATAGATGAGCGGAAAAAAGGAGAATTCCATAGTTTCAAGGAACTCACAGAAAGGGTCAAGGGCCTGCATACTCCCGAAAAGTTGATAGTTCACAGGATCATTGATGAATTAAAGGACGAGAATGTAAAGTACCGCCTTTTCACAACCCCTCCGAAGCCTCGCACTCATAGCCGATGAAGCCCAGGCTTGGACAACATTTTTTAGTTGACCACCACATACTTGAGAGGATAATCCGCTACGCAGACCTGAAAGCTTCTGATACCGTTCTGGAAATCGGAGGTGGTAACGGCATTCTAACAAAGAAACTGGCTGAATATGCCGGGAATGTAATCACTATAGAGCTGGACCGCGTCCTCGCTGATGGACTGTCATTCATGTGCAGAAATTCCAATGTATCCGTGATACATGGAGATGCACTGAAGGTCAAGCTGCCATATTTTAATAAAATTGTTTCAAACTTACCCTACCAGATATCTTCAGAGATTACTTTCAGGCTTCTTGATGCCGGATTTGAATATGCCATTCTTATGTACCAGCTGGAGTTTGCAAAACGCATGGTTGCTGCCCCAGGAACTCCGGACTACAGCAGACTTTCAGTGACGGCACAGTACCATACCAAAATAGAAATGCTGGAAAGTGTGCCCCCTTCAGCCTTTAAACCTCAACCCAGGGTTAAATCTGCCATATTGAAGCTCACACCCAGGGAAGCACCATATCATGTCAATGACCTGGATTTCTTTAACCAATTATTAAGGGTAGTATTCGGACAACGCAGGAAAATGTTGAAGAATTCCATCACTTCTGCGTTACCCGTATTGGGCATTCCCCCTGACAACATATCACGACTGGATGAAGCAATACTACAACGCCGACCTGAATCCCTTTCACCGCACGAACTCGCGCAAATCTCCAACATCATCAGGGATGAAATATGACATCCATCAACTACCGCAACAAAACCATACAGGTACTGCCAAATGTCTATGAACCGGCCGAAGACAGTTTCCTGCTGGTCGATGCCCTGCTCGAAATTATCGAAGGCAAGAACCGTTTGCTTGAAGTAGGTTGCGGCAGCGGTATTGTTTCAGTATTTGCCAAAGACCACAGTCCGAAAGTGTTGGCCACTGACATCAACCCGCATGCAGTACACTGTGCCCGACTCAATGGGATAGAAGTTGTAAGGACAGACCTGTTTGCAGGTATAAAAGGCACTTTTGACATAGTGGTTTTTAATCCCCCTTACTTGCCCACCTCAGAAGATGAGCATGTAGGGGGCTGGGATGACCTTATGCTAAATGGCGGCCCTGATGGCAGGGAAACGGTCAGGCGGTTTGTAGCAGACGTGGGTGCACATCTTAACCCGAACGGACAGGTATTATTGTTAATATCCTCGCTTACAGGTATAAAAGAAGTATGCGACCTGATGCACGGTGAAGGCATCTCAGTAAAAAAAGTCGCAGAATCCAGGCATTTTTTTGAAAAACTGGTAGTACTAAAAGGCCTTAAAGTTCCTGAAAAACAAGTATAGACTTAAATCTCTACTACCTTATACTTGTCAATATCAGTCCTGTGTCCCCAGACATTTCCCACAATTATCTCTATATTATTCATAGAGAGTATTTTTTTCGTGGTATTGGACAGAGTATTGTAATAAGATACCGGAAGCTGGATCATTTTTATTCTCGGATTTTTGCGGATTACATTGAATATATCCTTTTCTGAGGGTCTGAAACAGAAATGGATATTATCATCCTTGGATGTTACCTCTTCCACATCTTTTTCAGAAGCTACTACACGAAATAATACTTCCATAATAAGTACTTATAGTCGTTTAAACTACTTATATTTTTTGAATAGTATGACTTAAAGGTATACCATCTTCGCATCAATTATACCTTTTACACCACGGATCTCATCCAGGATATTCTCATTGACCTCAGAATCTACATTGAGCACCATAATAGCCGTACCGCCTGCCTTGATGCGCCCAACCTGCATACCCGCAATGTTGATGTCATGCTTACCCAACACAATACAGCACGGGCCGATAATATTAGGGTGGTCCTCATGCAAAGCTACCACCATGTGTCCAGAGGGCAACACATCTATACTGTATTCGTTTATCTGCACTATCCTGGGATTCGTGCCAACCATAGTTCCCGCTACCGTCTTCACAGTACCGTTGTTGGTAAGACGAAGCACCACCAGGTTGGAATAACTCTCAGATGTTTTGGACTTTGACTCCACAACTTTGATCTTACGCTCCCTGGCAATTACCGGCGCGTTAATATAATTCACTGATGACCCCATGGCAAATTCAAGCACTCCCTTCAGGGCAGCTACGGTCAAAGGCCCGGTATTCCTGTCAGCGATCTCGCCGCTATATGATAGCTCGATGCGCTCGTATTTATTTTCCATCAACTGCGCAGCCAGTCTTCCGATCTTCTCTGCCAGTGGCAGGTATGGCTGAAGGACTTTCATTACCTCCTGTTTCACATATGGCATATTGATAGCGTTCTGGACAGGGAGCCCTTTACTATAATTTATGATCTGCTCTGCCACATCCACTGCTACGTTAACCTGTGCCTCCTCGGTGGAAGCGCCCAGATGCGGCGTGACTATGATCTTGTCCTGCTCAAGCAGAGGTGACCCGAGAGGAGGTTCGTTGACAAATACATCAATTGCAGCACCTGCGACCTTACCGCTGGCAACGGCCTCGGCCAGAGCTTCCTCGTTGATGATACCGCCACGGGCACAGTTTATGACACGGAGGCCGGGTTTAGCCTTATCTAACTGTTTCTTGTCGATGAGGTTCTTTGTATCTTTGGTAAGTGGCGTGTGTACAGTGATATAGTCTGAATTTTGTACAATATCATCTACCGTGGTAAGCGTAACACCCAGTTCCCCTGCCCGTTCCTCGCTGATGAACGGGTCGAAAGCCAGTATCTTCATTTCCATACCCTGGGCTCGTTTGGCTACCTCAGCACCTATCCGCCCCAATCCAACGACTCCCAGTGTCTTGCCCCTTACCTCAACACCGGTGAATGACTTGCGGTCCCATTTGCCTGATTTGAGGGATTGGTTTGCCTGCGGGATGTTCCGTGAAAGTGACATCATCATGGCAATGGTATGCTCGGCAGCCGATATCATGTTACCTTCGGGAGCATTTACCACAATAATACCATGCTGGGTGGCGGCTTCAACATCAATATTATCTACACCCACACCGGCACGCCCGATTATCTTCAGGTTCGCAGCCGCCTCGATCACGTCAGCTGTCACCTGGGTCTGGCTCCTGACAACCAGGGCATCATACTCGCCGATACAGCTTTTCAGTTCATCAGGGCTCATTCCTGTCTTAATATCAACTTCAACTTCCTTTTTCAATATTTCAATACCCTTGTCAGAAAGGGAATCACTAATCAGAACTTTCATCGATTGTCCTCCATTGTCTATCTTGAATCTGGAGTGTTAATATTACTCTTAGCACTTCATTGTTTCGTTAGGAACATTTACCGTTCATGTAGTGTATTCGGCATTGATACGCACATAATCGTAGGACAGGTCACATCCCCAGGCCTTAGCACTCTCACTTCCTAACCCCAGGTCAACATTAATTATTACTTCTTCGGAATTCATGATCTCCTTAAGAATCCCGGATATCACTTCCATGACCTTACCCCCGTGTACCAGCTCAACCGAAATGTTCTGGCCTGCAAATGCCAGGCTGATAAGGTCAGGTTCCACCTGTGCACCTGAATATCCTACTGCTGCCACCACCCGGCCCCAATTTGGGTCACATCCGAATATCGCCGATTTCACCAGGGGTGAACGAACAATGGCCTTTGCAGCCCGTACCGCATCACTATGACTGGCAGCCCCCTTTACCCTGGATTCGATGAGCCTGGTAGCACCTTCACCGTCCCTCGCTATCATCCTGGCAAGAGTTATACATACGTTATCAAGTCCGGCCTGGAACTTGTCAGGGTCAGGTGTACCCGACTGTCCGGTAGCAGTTATCAATGTCATGTCATTGGTGCTGGTATCGCCATCCACCACCACCATATTGAAACTTTTATCCACAGCAGATTGCAGACACTTCTTTAATGTTGCCGGATCCATAATAGCATCAGTATAAATAAACGCCAGCATGGTACCCATATTCGGTTCAATCATGCCACTCCCTTTGGCAATGCCCCCGATATGTATACCGTCGGAAAGCTCCACAGCCACTTCTTTTCTGAAAGTGTCAGTGGTCATGATGGCCCTTGCAGATTGCTCACTACCCTCATAACTATTGGTCAGGCCTTTTTCAACCTGGTTCAACTGGGAAAGTATAATGTCCATATCAAGCCTGTGGCCAATAATACCTGTGGACGCAACACCTACACTCTTTTCATCAATACCCAGTTTCTCAGCAGCCAGTGCAGCCATTGACCTGGCATCCTTAATACCGTCCAAACCTGTGAAAGCATTGGCATTACCGCTGTTCACAATAACAGCAGACAGCTTGCCATCTTCAAGATGCTGCCTTGTCACAATAAGAGGCGCGGCAATAATGCGGTTTCGGGTGAATACCCCTGCTGCATTGCCCTTAGCACTGATCAAGGCAAGACCGTACTTGCCCTGCTTTACACCCCAGGCACTGACACCCTTAACAGCACAGATTCCGCCTTCTATCTCGTTCATCGAGTTTCACCTCCGATCAGGCAGACAGTGCCATACCAGAGATTATATCCTGGCGTGTTACGATACCTACAAGTTTGCCCTTGTCCAGTACTGGCATCCGGTTGATGTTATGTTTGACCATCCTGGATGCCACTGTTTCAAGACTATCGGAAACATCTGCAGTCACGACCGGACTGCTCATCACATCGGACAATCTCCTGGAACCGACATCCTCAAGGGAACGTTTTGCTTCTTCCCAGCTGATGAGTTCCCGCAGGGGCACCTCGATAACTTCAAAAGGACTTGGCAGCCATAACTGGCTGGATTTTTCAGGTACCTGAAGTAGCTTCAGTATATCGCTTCCAGTGACCATACCCACTACCCTGCCATCTTTTACCACAGGGATACCACTTATCTTATGTTCCCGAAGCAGTAGCGCAGCATGTTTGACCATGTCATCCGGGCTGCATATTATTACATTTGTTGTCATTATCTCTTTTATCAGCATGTTCATTACTTCCTACGGAAAAATTGCCGGATTCCACAATCCTGAGGTCTCATCAAGCCCGAACATAAGGTTCATGTTCTGGACTGCCTGCCCCGATGCCCCTTTAACCAGGTTGTCGATGGCAGATACCACGACCAGCCGCTGCCCGTCAGCATCCATCTCAAATCCGATATCACAGAAATTAGAACCACGAACATGCCCCAGCATGGGAATGCCATCCAGGAGCCTGACAAATGGTTTGCCAGCATAGAACTGACGGTAGATATCAGCCACCTGTGCAGCTTCGGTCCTTGTTTTCAGGAACAGGTGCGCAGTGGTCAGGATACCCCTGACAGACGGGATGACGTGGGGTGTGAAACTGACCTTGATGTTACTGTCAAGGCGCCCCAGTTCCTGCCTCATTTCAGCACCATGGCGGTGTGTGGTTAGTTTATATGCCTGTATGTTCTCGGCCATGTTAGGATAATGTGAAACAGGGCTTGGCTCTACACCAGCTCCTGAGATGCCGCTTTTGGAATCAAATACCACACGTTCTATCAATCCGGCCGCGGCCATTGGTGCGGCTGCCAGCGTGGCTCCGGTCGGGTAGCATCCTGGATTAGCTACAAATGAGGCATCATGCACCTCGGGATGGAGTTCAACCAGCCCGAAGACAGCATCGAGCGGTGCCCTGTGCCTGAGTCCGTACACCTGCTCAAAAACACTGGCAGGCAGCCGGTAATCTGCACTGAGGTCTATCACTTTAGTCCCTGACTCCAACAGGTCCGGCACAATATCCATGGCGCTGCCGTGGGGTACTGCAGTGAACACGACATCGCACTGACCTGCAACGTCACCAGCATCAAGGTTCTGGAACTTCAGGTCTGTAAAACCCTTAAGGTGGAGGTGGGTCTGGCTTACCTGTTTACCGTCAAGGCGGCGCGATGTAGCACATACCACTTCTGCCCGGGGGTGACTTCCCAGCAGGCGCATCAGTTCGCCGCCAGTATAGCCGGATGCACCCATAATCCCTGCGCGTATCATGCTTACTCCTACTATTCTCAATGATAATTAATGTTGGGATATTTATACCGGTATGCCCTATATTCAAATGTGCTAACCAATAGTTATATTCACATTCCCCGCATCGGCGCTTCCACCGAGAAAAAGATATGGAGCAGTGGGATACGTTCATGGGATGAATTTTGCGAAAACCACCATCGAACAGGCATGTCAAGACCAAAGATAGACCAGTTGCTTGAAGGTATTGAAGAATCCAGGCAGCGGCTTGAAGTTTCTGACCATATCTATTTTGCCAATACCCTGCCATCAAAGGAACACTGGCGGGGATACCGGCATTTCAAGAAAGATACATTATTCCTGGATATTGAAACTACCGGGCTGTCCATGGACCGTGATGAAATTACCATGATCGGGGTGTACGGTGGTGGCGAGAGCCGGGTATATATAAACGGAATCGACCTGGATGAGTTTCCGCAGGTACTTGAAGGCTGCAAGACCATTGTTACGTTCAATGGCGCACGGTTCGACCTGCCATTCATCTCCCGGTATTTTCCGGAAATATGCTTTGACCAGTTGCACATTGACCTTATGTACCCTTTGCGCAGGATAGGTTTGTCAGGGGGCCTCAAGCACATTGAGACCCTGCTGGGCCTTGCAAGAAGCACCGAGACAACAGGTCTTACAGGATTTGATGCCGTACGATTGTGGCACCGGTACAGGCGGGGTGACCAGGGCGCACTGGACACCCTGATAAAGTACAATCTGGAAGATATTTCTCATCTCGAGACAATAATTGACCTGACGTATGAACAGATGATGCAAAATGCGTATGAGCAAGACCAGGCGGATAAATAGCTTTATATATTATAACCGTAATTTATATAATAACAAACAGTAAATTTAAAAAAACATTTAGCAGGGGATGCAAAAATGGACGTTTTTTGGACAATATATACTACATTAGATGAGATAGGAAGAAGAAAACTTATAAAGAGATTAATGGTCAGACCACTTAAGAACGACAATATCGATTAAGTTAACGGACAGACAGGTAGCCTGTGTGAAAACCACAGGTTTTAATCTGCAGGCCACCTATCTTTAGTCTTAATGACCGATATTCCGCAAGACCATCCCAGATACCTCTCTTTGATGACAAGGCATCGTATAGTCAGCGGAGTGGATAAAGGCATTACCAGTCAGGAGGGACTGATTGCACAGGGTAGGGGCGAGGCTTTTGATTACCTTATCGGTGAGGAAACACTACCTTTTGCCCGTGCTGCCGAATATGCTGCCTCGGCCATGATACTTTTAGCCGGGAGGCGGATTATTTCAGTGAACGGCAATGCTGCAGCGCTGGTCCCTGCCGAACTGGTGCGACTATCAGAACTAACTGGCTCCCCCCTGGAAGTGAACCTGTTCTACAGGACCGAGGAGAGGGTATTGAAGATTATCAAGCACCTGCAGGCTCACGGAGCAGGACAGGTGCTGGGGGCCAATCCTGATGCTTCCATTCCCGGCCTGGCATCACAAAGGAGCAAAGTTTGCCACGACGGGATCTATTCGGCAGATGTAGTGTTCGTCCCGCTGGAAGATGGTGACCGGTGCGAGGCTTTGGTGAGAATGGGAAAACAGGTCATTGCCGTGGACCTGAACCCCCTGTCAAGAACAGCACAACAGGCCACGATATCTATTGTTGACAACGTTGTCAGGGCAGTACCAAACATGATTGAAATGGTCCGGGAATTGAAGGACATGGATACATGGTATCTGCAGGATATCGTACGGTATTTCAATAATAAAAAAGGGCTTGCTGATGCCATGGATTCAATTTCCAGGCATTTGAGCGGGATGCAGTAACTTCAACCACTTCAACTAACTTTCTCTGACTTCAAATGACTTCGACTGATTCCAACTGACTTCAGCTTATTTCAATTACCTCAACCGGTTTAATACCGCCGTCCCATTCAAATCCATGTATCCCGTCAATACCGACAATGACCCAGAGGGTCTGGTAATTCTCCATACTTTCCCTGTCCCAGGCTGAAGGACTTGCTTTTGAATGAGGGTGGGTGTGGTACACCCCGACAATTTCCATCCCCTCCTCCTCTGCCCGGTTCCAGGCGTCATAATGTTCCCTGGGATCCAGTTCAAAACTCCTGTCCGAGGGTCTGGAGTTCTTAATTGGCACAACAATCTCGACTATGATACTGCTTTGTTCTTTCCTGCCAATCAGTATACCACACGCCTCATGAGGGGCATGGAGGGCCAATTCATCATCAAGCAGCCTGAAATGGTCGTTCCTGAACTGCACGTCAGTCATAGTACCAGCCGGCTTACATGTCGATATGGGGATTGATGTCGCAACCAGTACAGGGCAGGCACATTGTCTGGGACACATCAGCGCGCAGGCCGTGTTCATCCAGTATATGGCGCAATATTTTTGTCAGTTTTAATAACCGTGAGGCTGTAGGGCGCTGTACATCGATCTCCCCCTCACGCAACGGATGCATGCCTCCGGCCCTGACAATAGGCACCACACCCATTGAAGCCAGTTCTTCCAGCCCCGCTTCCACGATCTGGTCGTTTTCACCCAGACCGACTATGAAATTAGAATATACCCGGTTCCTGCCAAACATGCTGACCGCTTCTTTGAGACTATCCTTGATAAAGTCCAGGTCCATGCCAGGGCAAACCCGGTCGAATATCTCCCTGTCCATGGTCTCAACATTATATTTTACCTCGACAGCTCCGGCTTCCTTTAGCAACCGTGTTGAATCTGCTGTCGGGTAGACCGACACACCAATAGGCACATGATATTTTACGAGAGCCCTGACCGCTTCAACAGCACGGTCAACCTCGTTCTCGGGAGTATCAGCAATACCAGAAGTAATTGAGATAGCATGCAGGTTCCCGCTTTTGCTGGCTTCATCTACCATACCCACTATCTTGTCCAGGCTTTTAATATCGCCGGCCAATTTAGGTACCGGACAGTATTTGCAGTCAAATACACACCGTTCACTGATAGTGATATATGCCTGTCCTGGACAGTGGATAAGTTCCACTTCCAGCTGTCCCCGCACCAGTTCCTTGCCACCTTTAATTATCACTATATCGCCATTATCCTCTACAGCCCTTAATGGAGACCCATCATCAACAGATAACCTGACCCTGTGCCCGTCCCAGGTAAAGAAAAAGGCAGTGTTGCCTGCTCCAGGCCCTGCGGTAGGAACAGTGATATTGCCCAGCAATGCCCTGTCGATATCAACAGCACCCACAGCCAGAAGTTCGGCTTTTATTTCTGCATCTGTCATAAACAAAACATTCCTCGTTGACTCTAATATTTGATATTTGATAAACCTATTTAGTGATGACCCCTGAAATCTGATTCGTCAAATGTCGATATTGCATTCGTTATGTTTATATTGAGTGCAGATAAATTAGACATAGAATGATAGGGGATAAGCACGAGGCAGACATTAAGAACCGTCTCGCTGAGAAAATGGCAGGTGAAATAACCCTGTCTGAGAAACCTGGCGAGGTAATGAAAAAATGGCGCGTGAATTTTGACGTGGCCCAGTCGGACCTATCGAGCCACCTTGAAGTATCCCCTTCGGTTATAAGCGATTATGAAAGCGGGCGAAGAAAATCCCCTGGTACGGTCATTGTAAGCAAGATAGTCAATGCTTTGCTTGAGATTGACAGACAGCGAGGTAGTAAGAAAATACATGCCTATGAGAGCATGGTATCAGTGAGTTATGATCCAAATATCATCTATGATATTCATGAATATACCACTCCCATGTCCCTTGATGAGTTATCGACCCTCATAGATGCCAGATTTATTTACCGACCCATTTCAGAAAGTGAAAAACAGATATACGGATACACCATCATCGACAGTCTGAAAGCTATCCTCGATATGCCCTTCTATGAATTTCAAAAACTGTATGGCTGGAGTACTGAACGGGCATTGATCTTTACGGGCATCTCAACTGGCAGGTCACCGATGGTCGCAATAAGGGTCACCAATCTCAAACCCAGGGTAATCGTTCTTCATGGTCTTGACGGGAACGAAGTGGACCCGGTGGCAAAGAAAATCGCCCAGGCCGAGAACATTCCTTTAATGTCGACAAATATGTCAATTGAATCGATAATAAAAGCACTTCAGGAACGCAAGGTGTGACCACAATAGATTTATTTGTTAATTATTATCATCTTAGTAATATTAATAAATCAGTAATAAAATTCCGGATAAAAAGGTGTACCATATGAAAGTAGGAATTGTCTCGTACGGTGTGTATGTCCCCAGATATCGCATTAAACTAGAAGAGATTGCAGCCGTTTGGGGAGATGATGCACAAAGTATTATCGGCGGATTGAAGGTAAAAGAAAAGTCGGTCCCAGATCTGGACGAGGATGCAATAACCATTGCAGTAGAGGCTGCACGCAATGCCATAAACAGGGGCAATATCGACGCTTCCAGGCTTGGAGCTATTTACTGCGGGTCTGAAAGTCACCCATACGCCGTGAAACCCACCAGCACCATTGTGGCAGCAGCTGTGGGAGCAGAACCCAACCTGACAGCCGCGGATTTTGAGTTCGCATGTAAAGCAGGTACAGCTGCCATTCAGGCCTGTATGGGTCTGGTCGGTGCAGGCATGATTGATATTGGACTGGCCATCGGTTCTGACGTCTCCCAGGGTGCGCCAGGGGATGCACTGGAATATACTGCAGCAGCAGGAGGGGCAGCTTATATCATAGGGAGCAGTGACCTGGCAGCCGTTATCGAGGATACTTTTTCATTCACAACCGATACTCCTGATTTCTGGAGAAGAGAAGGCATGCCCTACCCGGAACATGGAGGCAGGTTCACGGGAGAACCGGGTTATTTCAAGCATGTAACCTCTGCAGCATCCGGCCTGATGGATAAGCTCGGTACAAAACCTTCAGATTATGATTATGCAGTGTTCCACCAGCCTAATGGCAAATTCCCCCAAAATGTGGCAAAAACATTGGGATTCACTCCTGAACAGATTAAGACCGGACTGGTCGTTCCCAGATTGGGGAACACCTATTCCGGCTCATGTATGATAGGACTGGCTGCCATACTTGACCAGGCTGTGGAAGGAGACAGGATATTCATGACTGCATTTGGCTCTGGTGCCGGCAGTGATGCTTTCAGCATCACCGTTACCGACAGGATTGAAGAGATACGTGATGCCGGGCCGAAAGTTGAAAAACTGCTTGAGAATCCGATTTACATGAATTATGCCTCCTATGCCAAGCATAAAGGCAAAATAAAGGTGTGATGAAAATGAGAGACGTAGCTATTATTGGAATTGGCTGTACTAACTTTGGTGAACTGTGGGACCGTTCCTTCAGGGACCTGTTCGTGGAAGCAGGTGTGATAGCGATCGAGGATGCAGGCATCCAGGGTGAAGAGATTGACAGCATGTATGTTGGTAACATGAGCGGCGGCAGGTTTGTTGAACAGGAACACATAGGCAGTCTCATCGCGGATTATGCCGGGCTAGCCAGTAACCTGCATGTACCTGCTACCAGGGTAGAGGCGGCATGTGCTTCAGGTGGTCTCGCCCTGCGCCAGGCCATTCTTTCCGTAGCTTCCGGACATGATAATATTGTGGTGGCAGCGGGTGCAGAGAAGATGACGGACGTGGGTATGGATACGGCCACTGATGCACTTGCAGCAGCTGCTGACAGGGAATGGGAAGGCATAATGGGCGCCACATTTCCGGGATTGTATGCCATGATAGCAAAACTTCATATGCATACGTATGGCACTACTTCTGAGCAACTTGCAGCAGCCTCTGTGAAAAACCATCATAACGGTACCATGAATCCCATCGCCCAGTTCAAGAATGAAATAAGCATAGATACCGTGCTGAACTCAAATATGGTGGCAGACCCTCTGCATATGTTCGACTGTTCGCCAATATCGGATGGTGCGTCTGCTGTTGTGGTGGCAGCGGCTGATATTGCCAAAAAATATACTGATACACCGGTGTACGTGAAAGCTACAACCCAGGCCAGCGGAACTATCTCCCTGCATGACAGGGCAGATATCACTACACTGGATGCCACAGTGGCAGCAGGACAGAGAGCCTATAAAATGGCACGGATGACACCGGACGATATCGACATGGTAGAGGTTCATGACTGCTTTAGCATAGCTGAGATCTGTGCCATCGAAGACCTGGGATTTTTCAGGAAAGGGGATGGCGGCAGGGCCACCGAAGCAGGCGATACTGCTATTGGCGGGCGAATACCGGTGAATACATCAGGCGGCCTGAAAGCGTGCGGACACCCGGTCGGCGCCACAGGTATCAAGCAGGCTGTGGAAATTACCCAGCAATTGCGTGGAACTGCAGGCAAGCGCCAGGTGGACGGCGCCGAAGTTGGCATGACCCATAACGTGGGCGGTTCCGGCGGTACTGCTGTTGTGCATATACTTTCGAGGAACAGGTGATCTAAATGACAGTAGCGAGATTCTGGAGAAAGATTCCCAACAGGTATAATCTGATAGGTACCCACTGTACCACCTGTGGAGAACATTATTTCCCGCCAAGGCAGATGTGTCCTACCTGCCGCAGGGATGGAAAAATGGAAGACCACAAGTTCGAGGGTAAAGGCAAAGTTGTTACCTATACTGTTATTCATACTGCCGCCAAGGGCTATGAAATGCAGACACCCTATAACCTGGCGATCATAAAACTGGACGAGGGGCCGTCCCTGACCGGACAGGTGGTATGTGACCAGAACGAAATGGAGATTGGGATGAGGGTCCGCTCAGTGTTCAGGAAACTTGGCGAAGAAAGCGAGAAAGGCATGATCTATTACGGTACGAAGTTCATACCGGAATAGGTCATTTTATTTTTGCTTCTTTTATTTTGTGATTCATTTTTTGTTGTTTTTCTTTTTTTTACTTTTTTGATTTTTGCTATTTCACGGCAAATCCTTTCTGGACTATCTCAATTCCTCTATCCCCGATAATATATTTCCGCGCAGACCTGTCATGGTCGGTGCCCCTCAGTTTCAGGATAGACATGGCACGTTCGTACCGGTTTTGATGGTCCAGGAAATAGAGCATGATGATGCCGTCTGCAAGGGATGATATTCCCGGTCCGGGCATCTTTTCCGGACTGAACAGTTCTGGAACTTCGTTGGTAAGCATTGTCGTGACTCCCCTGCCTTTTAAGAAATCGATGAGCAGACGGATATGGTTCTTGAGGTCGAGTGCATCTGGCAGTGCAGATTCAAGGTTGTACACACCATCATAGAACAACCGCTTTGCATCCAACTCCTCCACATAGGATTTTATTATCAGGTTATGTTCGTCAGGCAGGATAGTGTTAGGATTTGAATAGAAAATATGTAGCTGCCCGTTCTTGATAAATCCATCAAGGTCCCATCCCATCCTGCTTGCCTCATGCATCAATTGTTCCTGCTTCTCCTCAAAAAGCACAATGATGCCGTGTTCGCCCAGTTCAAGACCTGCACACATAAATTGAAGCCCCATTATGGTCTTGCCTGCACCGGCACCGCCATTGACAACGATAAAAGATTGCTCTGGAATGCCCCCCCGCATCATATCGTCAAGGTCTTTCACACCAGTAGATAATCTTCCCTGGCCTACCGACCGGGGGGCGGAAGTGGAATCCAGTTTAGGGAATATGGATATGCCCTTTGAGTTGATCTTGAACTCATGCGCAGAAGACGTATTGTTCATATTGTGCCCCATCCCGCGCCATTTCATTATTTCCATCTTCCGGACTACTCTATCCCCGCTCAATTCCCTGTCAAGAAAGATGATACCATCGGCAATATGGGGGAGTATGGACTGGTGTAACTGGGGCCGGTTCAGCTCTCCTGTGACCATGGTCTGGGCGGACCAGTCCTGTATCATGGCATCAAAAGAGTAGGCGAAACGACGTTTTTCGTGAGATGGAAACCCAAATCCCAGGGTATCAAGGGGATTTATTACAAGCCGGTCCGGATTCGTGGAAGCAAGGATATTCCCCATATCGAGCAGTGTTGTCAGCGGGTCTTTTTCGGCTGTAGAACGGTCTATGGGCCGGACAAGTACTTTTTCACTGAAAAAAGGATAACAACGGAGATAATCCATCAATTTGTTGAACGATTGGGAGGTAATAGGCATATATACTGCCGTTTCCCCGTTCTCTGCTGCATGTGATAATGATTGAAGCACAAAGGTGGTCTTTCCCGCTCCCGCAGTCCCTGCGATGAGTATCAGGGAGGGTTTGGGCAGACCACCGCCCAGCACTTCGTCCAGATATGCAATACCACTGGGGCAGTGTTTCATACTAGTACCATTATGTTTTAACCTATTAAACTTGTGCAAAATAGGCATTAACTACTTTTATTCGATACGTACTTCGATGGAACGACTGCTAATTCTTGTTATTCACAGCATCTTCTATTCCTTTCACAGCTTCAGGATTTGCCAGTGTGGAGATATCACCCACTTCTTTTGAAATGAGGGCTGAACGCACTACCCGTCGCATGATCTTGCCGCTTCGGGTCTTGGGAAGGTCGTCCACGAAATAAATGATGTCTGGCCTGGCTATCTTGCCTATCTCTTCTCCGACATGATTGCGAAGGGTCTTCATCAGTTCATCTCCTGGCTCAACACCCATCTTTAACACCACGAATGCTGCAATGCTCTCACCTTTAATATCATCGGGCCTGCCTACCACAGCGGCTTCGCTCACTGATGAATGGCTGACCAGGGCTGATTCAACTTCAGAATTCCCTATCCTGTGCCCGGATACATTGAGCACATCATCACCCCTGCCCTGTATCCAGAAGTAGCCGTCACTGTCTACCCTGGCGATGTCGCCTGATTTGAAATCACCCTGTTCGGTCCAGTATTTTTCCACGTATCGCCGGGGTTCATTATAGAGAGTGCGCAGCATGGATGGCCAGGGTGATGTGAGTACCAGGCTACCCCCTTCATTCACAACGGGTTTGCCTTCAGGGTCATGCACTTTTGCACCGAAACCGGGTAGTGGCCTAGTCGCAGACCCGGGTTTCAATGGCAAAAATGGCAGCGGAGAAATGACAAAACACCCGGTCTCGGTCTGCCACCACGTGTCCATGATCGGGCACCGGCTTTTACCAATTTTTTCATAGTACCACATCCAGGCTTCCGGATTGATGGGTTCGCCCACAGTACCAAGCAGTCTCAGGCTGCTCATATCATCCTTTTGAGTCCATTCATCACCAAAGCGCATATGCATCCTGATGGATGTTGGGGAAGTATAGAGCACGGTAATACCGTGACGTGCTACCATTTCCCACAGCCGGTTCGGTTCGGGATGGGCTGGAGCGCCTTCATAGAGCACCGAAGTGATACCCAGCATGAGCGGCCCAAACACAATGTAACTGTGTCCAGTGATCCAGCCTATGTCAGCGGAACACCACCACACGTCCTCCGGTTTGAGGTCAAAGACCCATTTAAGGGTGAGGGCTACTCCTACCGAGTAGGTGTGCACGTGTACTACGCCTTTGGGTTTACCTGTGGTACCCGAGGTATACAGGATAAAGAGAGGGTCTTCCGAGTCCATGATCTCTGCGTTGCATTCATCAGGCTGGTCAGCGAGCAGGTCGTGCCACCATATATCCCGTTTACGCATGGGTACATCGCACTGCGCCCATTGATAGCAAATAGTATGTTCAATGCCAGTACCCTTGACTGCTTCATCGGCCAGGGCTTTAAGGCTGATGACCTTGCCTTTTCTCCAGAACCCATCTGCTGTGATGAGGACCTTCGCGCCCGAATCCTGTATCCTGTCCTGGAGTGCGCGGGGGCTGAAACCCGAGAATACGACACTGTGTATGGCACCTATCCGGGCGCAGGCGAGCATGGCAATGGGCAAGGCTGGTATCATAGGCATATAGAGGGCCACCCGGTCGCCTTTACCCACACCCAGGCGTTTCAGGCCGTTGGCCAACCGGTTGACTTCGTGATACAGGTCATGGTAGGTGAGTTCAGTGACGTTGCCCTGTTCCGATTCAAAGATGTATGCCACTTTGTTCTCGGTGGATGTTCCCATGTGACGATCGAGGGCATCATGAACGATATTGTACTTGCCCTTGGTGAACCAGTGGTAGAAAGGGGCATCTGAACTGTCCAGTACTTTGTCATAGGGGCTGTACCATTCTACAAGGTCTTTTTCCACTTCTCCCCAGAACCATTCGATGTCCTTACTGCGCTGGTAGAGGGTCTCAATGTCAGGGATGTTATGTGCATCCATCCACTGCTTTACATTGCTGTTCTCAACGATCTCTTTCGGGGGATAGAACGTGCGTTTTTCCCCAAGTAGTACATCCACGTTTGACATTTTTAATACTCCGTTTTAGTTATGATAATGCTAATTTCGTGGTTAGGGGGGATAAGCATTTCTGATGGGAAGGGACAGGAATCGTGAATGAAATTGATTTATTCAAGATAATTTCCGAACATCCATGCATATACCTCGAATTTTGTGAAGGGGTTGTTGACCATGGTGTATCTCCTAAAAGGAAAAATCGGTACTGCCCTGAATTATTCCACATAATAAGGAAACAATGAATAATTAAATGAATTTTTAATACCGCGAGGTCTGAAGTGACCTAAGTCAATTCTCTCTTCAGTATCTTATGTGCAATATTAAGCATCTTGAATTTTTCAGTGTCCCCCGTTGACATATCCGGGTGCAATTCTTTTGCCATCGCCTTGTATTTTGTATGAATTATCTCAAAATCAGTCTCATCCGGGTCGCAACCAAAGAACTCTCGCGCCTCTTTGCGCCTAATATCAACATCTTTATCCTCTTTGAACTCTGAAATAAAATCGGATAATGTATTTTTCTCAGACATCACCAGATTTGCCTGGATCTCAATTACTTTGAATATAACATGAAGATTTTCTACATATTTACTTTGCAGGTTATGACTATACTGCATTCGATAACCTGACAGGTACCAGGTTGCAGAAGCCTTGGCTTTTTTAGTCGCTATATTTTCAAGAGGGATGTGAATGTCATTTTCGTTAACACCGATCCTTCTCAAAACCGTAACAATATTATTCTTATATTGCAGAGCTCTTCGATTACCAGCGTTGTTAACAATTATTGGACCGATTTCGTGTCCTTTTATTTTTACCATGTTGATTCACTCATTTTTGTTTGTGAAGACTTCTCTAGGGTTATGCTCCTTTATAAGATAATATGTAGATTCAAAAATTAGTACCCTTTTTTAACTATCACATATATTTATGTATAATCACCCCCACATATAATATGTATCTGTTCTCATGATTACAGATATCTGCAATCCATGGGAAGGGGTATCATCTTGGATATGATTTTCGTCACAGCAATTGCTGCTGTTTGACGAAGAGAAATAGAAAATATAAGAGGTGAATTGAAATGGCGGATAAAGTTTCAAAAGCAGAAAGTGATAGATTGAAGAAATTCAATGAACAGCTCAGAGCAAGAAAAGCTCCTCTGCCTAAGAAATAATTTTTTATCCAATCGTATAATTGGATTAATTAGGATGGAAATGAGAGTCCAGTATCACTATAGCAAAGTTTGAATAAGACTTTAATATAGTCAATGGACTCTTTTTTTCAATATTTTTTTTCATTATGCTCCCCAAAGTAAAATCACCCAATTAACGTGACTCAATTTAATCCTGAGTTTACACCATGAAACGAAGGAAGAGCCCTTATCCATAAAAAAATCGTATTTAAAAATTCCCGAAAATTTTAAATACTTGTATAACCTCAAGATTTACCTGTTTATTATAAAAAGCTGGTATTTCACTATCGAGTTCGATTGCGGATATGACTATAACAGAATAGCAGAGGTCTGAAATTTTTTTAATGATGATATCTACGAATCTGTTTTTTGGAATAGTAGGTACATATTTATCAGGTGCAGTGCTGGCCATCATCCTTCATAAAAAAGATTATCTCGCCACGTATGCATCTTTCGTAAGCTCGATCATTGCATCCATTCTCGGAACTGTTTTTTCCTTATCAGTGATATTCGGAAGTGATATTTCCTTTGAATTGCCCGGAACATCCCTGATACATTTCGGCTTTTTTATCGATAAGCTTTCCGCATTTTTCATATTAGTTATATCCATTACCGTTTTTGCAGTCTCCATCTATTCCCTGGGTTATGTAAAGGAGTATTTTGGGAAAAAGGATATCGGTTACCTTGGTTTTTTGTATAATACATTCATCCTGTCAATGATCCTTGTAACCACCTGCAATAATGCCATCTTCTTTTTGATCGCCTGGGAAGTGATGTCAGTAATATCTTATTTCCTTGTATTATATGAACATGAAAAACCGCAAACAAGGAAAGCCGGTTTTATCTACATAGTGATGACCCATATCGGAACAGGGTTCATAATCATATCATTCCTGATATTTATTGGTGCAAGCGGCAGTTTCGATTTTGATACGTTCGTGGGTGCTGGTACACAACTGCCACCATTTTTAAAGAACCTCGCATTTTTATTCGCACTTCTCGGTTTCGGGACAAAGGCCGGTATCGTCCCATTGCACATCTGGCTCCCTTATGCTCACCCGGCCGCACCCAGCAATGTATCGGCACTGATGTCCGGGGTAATGATCAAGACTGCTATATACATGTTCATCAGGGTCTTTTTTGATTTCCTGGGAGCTACTGAATTGTGGTGGGGAATACTACTTCTGGTCTTAGCCTCGGTATCGGCGCTTGTGGGAGTAATGTATGCATTGATGGAACATGATATGAAACGACTGCTTGCCTACCACAGCGTTGAAAATATTGGCATCATCCTGATTGGAGTGAGCATTGCCATGATCTTCATGTCTTCGGGACAGCCTGAACTGGCGGCATTTGGATTGATCGCCGGGCTCTATCACCTGGTAAACCATGCAGTATTCAAATCCCTGCTCTTTATGGGAGCCGGTTCATTGATCTATTCGACCCATACAAAAAATATCGAAGATTACGGAGGACTCATAAAAAAGATGCCCTGGACTGCCCTTTTTTTCCTGATCGGAGCCATCTCGATTTCGGCTCTGCCCCCATTTAATGGTTTTGTGAGCGAATGGCTTACGTTCCAGGCCCAGTTGCTCAGTATCAATCTTACTGATAACATTACGAAAATTGCGGTACTTTTCAGCGGGGCAGGTCTCGCCCTCACCAGTGCCCTGGCAGCAGCTTGTTTCGTTAAGGCATTTGGCATAAGTTTTCTTGCAATCCCAAGAAGCCATCACGCAGAGGACGCAAAAGAGGTACCCATCTCAATGTTGACCGGAATGGGCATTCTTTCAATTGCATGCATTGCTCTTGGCGTTTTGCCATGGTATATTGTCAGGATTCTTGATTCAATATCCATGCAACATGTAGGAACAAGTATAGGTTCCAGGATGGGGGGTGGACTTTTTATTACTTCACTGTCTGAGCATCCTGCAAGTATTTCCCCCCTTGTTATCGCCCTCCTGGTATTCGTTGTACTGCCCCTGCCATTCATTGTGTATCTTTATGTACGCCGGACCTCCATACGGGAATATGAGACCTGGGGATGTGGCCAACCCGTAATTGGTTCACGAAATGAATATACTTCAACAGCTTTCTCAAAACCCATACGCATGTGGTTCGCCAATATCTACCGGCCTCACAGGGAGATCCAGACCACGTACACTGATTCCCCGTACCTTAAAAAAAGGATTATTTTCGATTCACAAATAAATCCGGTATTTGAAAAGTATTTGTATGGTCCTGTCATCTGGATCGTTCTTAATATATCAAGACTGATGACGCTTATCCAGACCGGATACATACAAACATATCTCCTTTACATACTCATCACCCTGGTAATTGCATTGATATATGTAGGTAGTGGAGGATGACATTTGAAGATGATTTTCTTAGGGTTAGGATTAAATACTGGATTGCATGTAATACAGAGCTCTATTAATAAAAAATAAATGATTACAAGAGTTGATTTTCAAAACAATTAGGTCATGCCTTGTTTGTGCCAATAGCGTTTGTTGGTAAAATATTTTTTTTGGTGAATTATGATACATGATTATTTATTTATTGGACTAATAGTTTTTTATATTGCAGGTGCCTCATCATCACTCATACTGAACAGAAACGATAGACTATGCACGTATACTGCTTTCACCAGTGCTGCTCTTGCAGCCATTATCGGGATTGTGTTTTCGATTTCAGTGATTTTTGGTGACACATACACCTTCGATCTTCCAAGCTCCAGCTTCCTGGCTAATGGCCTTTTTATTGACAACCTATCAGCATTTTTTATTCTCGTAATATCAATATCCGTATTTGCAGTTTCCCTATACTCGATCGGGTATGTCAGGGAATATTTCGGAAAAAAAAATATCGGGTACCTGGGTTTTCTCTATAACCTGTTCATTATTTCAATGATCCTGGTGGTAAGTGCAAATAATGCCATCATGTTCCTGATAGTCTGGGAAGTGATGTCAATAATTTCCTATTTCCTTGTGGTTTATGAACATGAAAAGCAGGAGAACAGGAAAAACGGTATTATCTATTTGATAATGACCCATATCGGTACTGGTTTTATTATCATGTCCTTTCTGATATTTGCCGGGACCAGTGGCAGCTTCAGCTTTGACTCTTTCCGCCTGGCAGGCTCGAATATGCCGTTCATGCTCAGGGATGCAGCCTTCCTGTTTGCCCTTATTGGTTTTGGAACAAAGGCAGGTATCGTCCCCCTTCATATCTGGCTTCCGTATGCCCACCCAGTGGCGCCCAGTAATGTTTCAGCACTCATGTCAGGAGTCATGATCAAGACTGCCATCTTTATGCTTATAAGGGTCAGCTTCGATTTTCTCGGAGCAAGCGAACCATGGTGGGGTTATCTGGTACTTATGGCCGGCACCGTATCAGCTTTGCTGGGCATTTTATATGCCATAATGGAACCTGATATCAAGAAGATGCTTGCATTCAGCAGTATTGAGAATATTGGTATTATCCTGATCGGTATCGGTGCTTCAATGGTCTTTTTGTCTGGCGGTCATCCAGGTCTTTCATCCCTGGCAGCAATTGCCGCCCTTTACCACCTGCTGAACCATTCAGTATTCAAGAGTCTATTGTTCATGGGGGCGGGTGCAGTCATATTTTCAACGCATACAAAAAATCTGGAACATCTGGGCGGACTTATCAAGAAGATGCCGGTTAGCAGCGTCCTTATCCTGATCGGGATATTATCCATTTCAGCATTACCGCCGTTTAGCGGTTTTGTAAGCGAGTGGCTTACATTCCAATCATTGCTCCAGAGTTTCAATGTGCATGATAACTTTGCCATGATCACATTATCGGTCAGTGCAGCAGTGCTGGCATTGACTGGCGCCCTTGCTGCCTATTGTTTCATAAAGACCTTTGGCATAGGATTCCTGGCACTTCCGCGAAGTGAACATGCGGCAAATGCAATTGAAGTAAACAGACCAATGCTTTTGGGAATGGGAATTCTGGCATTATTATCGTTATTACTGGGGATACTGCCCGTATATGTCCTGCCTGTATTGGATAGAATTGTCAGGACATTCACCGGTGCAAACAGCCCCGTAGTATCAGGGTCTGTCGGGACCATTATTCTACCATCCCAGATCTCTCTTTCCCCACCAGTGCTGTTACTGTTGCTGTTAGTGCCTTTATTGATACTGATTCTGATTCTGACACGCGCAGGTAATCAGCGAGTATATGAGACCTGGGGTTGCGGCCAGCCCCGATCCTGTGCGAGACAGGAATATACTTCAGCAGCATTTTCAAAACCGGTTCAGATATGGTTTAAAAACCTCTACAGGCCGGTAGATGAGACCCAGGCAACATATTCCTCATCCACATTTATTAAAGATTCATTCAAATTTGAATCTTCAATAGCGCAATTATTTGAGCTCTATCTCTATAACCCTGTAATCAGCTTCGTCCAGTCAAGGTCAAGAAGGGTCAAGATCATCCAGACAGGCAGTATCCATGCATATCTTGCATATATCTTCGCAACACTTGTTATTCTTTTCATGACCGTGATAGCAGGAGGTACCTGACAATGTTAACACAAATCGCCATTATTTTTCTCCAGATACTTATCATCCTTACCTTGGCCCCGCTCTTAAGTGGAATTATTAAAAAAATAAAAGCCGTCTTCCAGATACGTAAAGGCCCCGGCATTTTCCAGCCATATTTCGATCTTGCAAAGCTCATGCGCAAAGATTCAGTGGTATCGAAAGAAGTATCCTGGATATTCCATGCAGCACCGCTCGTTTCTTTTGTAGCGGTACTCACAGCGGGTCTTATGGTCCCTATCTATATTACAATAATGCCCTTTGGCTTTGCCGGGGACCTCATCGCAGTCGTCTACTTATTCGCCCTGGCCCGGTTCTTTATTGCCCTGGCGTCGCTGGATGCAGGAAGTGCGTTCGGGGGGATGGGCGGCAGCCGTGAGATGTTCGTGGCTGCAATGGTGGAACCTGCATTGATGCTGTCCATTTTTGCAGTGGCGCTCAATGTCGGCTCAACAAACCTCGGCTACATTGCACAGACCGTGTCGATGATGGGATTTGAAGGTCTGTCCCCATACCAGATGCTGGCATTTGTGGCATTATTTGTCATTGCAATAGCAGAGACCGGACGCATCCCGGTGGATAATCCAGCTACGCATCTTGAACTTACTATGATACACGAGGCCATGATATTGGAATACTCGGGCCGGCAGCTGGCAATAATCGAACTGGGGTCAATGATGAAACAACTGCTGGTCTTCTCTCTCCTTGCGAACATATTTTTCCCCTGGGGAATAGCCACAGGCTGGAATGCAACAGCCATACTTGTGTCCATCATGGTTTTCGCCATAAAGATAGTGATCCTCGGCGCGTTCATGGCCGTGATCGAAACCTCTACTGCAAAATGGAGGTTGTTCAGGCTGCCTGAATTATTATCGTTCTCGCTTATGCTTTCGTTCCTGGCAATTGTTTCGTTCATTATTGTAAAAGGAGGATAAACATGTCAGAACTGATACTCGGGTCTGAACTGGTACAATTGATCATAGCCTTGATCCTGGTCACCACGTTTATGATACTGAGCTCGAAACGATTGTATTCATGTGTCAGGGCATTTAGCATCCAGTCATTATTACTGGCGTGCGTTGCCGGTATTGTTGCATATTCTACAGGAAAATTTGATATTTATATCGTGGCATTCTTGACCCTGGTAATAAAAGCAGCCATAATCCCGTATATATTCATTTATATAATCAATGAGATAAAGGTCAAGAAAGAAGTGGAACTGTATGTCAACATCTCACCCTCATTGATCATTGGCGGTGTGCTGTTTGTTATTTCGTATTATTTAATTAAATCCATCCATATCCTGTCAGAACTGTCCAGCCTGAGCCTGTCAGCTTCCATGTCACTGGTCTCCATCGGGCTTTTCATAATGATAAGCCGCAAAAAGGCATTGATGCAGATGCTGGGGATCCTGATAATGGAAAACGGGTTGTTCCTGGGAGCTATATCGCTTACCTATGGTATGCCGCTGCTCGTTGAATTGGGTATCTTTTTTGATGTATTGATAGGTGTGCTGATAATGGGTATACTGATCTTCAGGATAAACCGGACGTTCGAAAGTATTGATACAGACATGCTAAAAACATTGATCGGGTGATAAAAATGATAGAATATCTTCTCCTTGCTCCCTTGCTTACCAGTATATTGTGCGCCTTCACAAACAGTCGAAAACAGATTGAGACCATAAGCATCGCAGGTTCCATTACCACCCTGGGTCTTGGCCTGGTACTCGTATACAACGTGTTCAGATACGGGCCTATCGTCACATGGGAAAATTCCCTCTTTGCCGACGCTTTCAGCGCATTTATTGTATTGATCGTTTCCCTGGTCGGTTTCGTGGCATCGATGTATTCGATCGGGTATATGGGCCACGAATTCGAACATGGCATAATGGATGTCAAAAAGCTGAAACTGTATTATATCCTGTACCATCTCTTCATGTTCACGATGCTGCTGGTGGGTGTTACCAATAACCTGGGATTATGGATAGCCATCGAGATGACCACCCTGGTATCAGCACTCTTAATGATCCTGTACTCCAGGAAATCCTCAATTGAAGCTGCCTGGAAATATATGGTTATCTGTACCGTAGGTATCACGTTCGCACTCTTCGGGACCATACTCACCTATTATGCTGCAGTAAAGATACTGGGAGAAACAGGAAATGCACTGAACTGGACCTCTCTTATCGAAGTTGCCGACCAGTTCGACCCCACTATAATGAAGCTGGCCTTCATATTCATCCTTATTGGATACGGTACCAAGGCAGGGCTTGCCCCCATGCATACCTGGCTGCCTGATGCCCACAGCGAGGCACCCACTCCCGTCAGTGCCCTGCTCTCAGGCGTGCTGCTCAACTGTGCCATGTACGGTATCATCCGTTTTTATACCATTGCTACGGCTTCCACAGGTGATGCCTTTACCAGCAACCTCCTGATCATATTCGGGCTGTTGTCCCTGGGTATTGCGGTACCGTTCATTATCCTGCAGGAAGATTACAAACG
Source organism: ANME-2 cluster archaeon (assembly GCA_019429385.1). Taxonomy (NCBI): domain Archaea; kingdom Methanobacteriati; phylum Methanobacteriota; class Methanomicrobia; order Methanosarcinales; species ANME-2 cluster archaeon. Next base: position 31,931 of record JAHYIS010000016.1, read on the forward strand.
CTTACTGGCGTACAGCAGCGTGGAACATATGGGAATAATAGCCATAGGGATCGGGTTTGGTGGTACGTTCGGCATCCTTGGCGCAATACTTCACATGTTCAATCACGCCATGACAAAATCCCTGATGTTCTTTGCTGTGGGGAATGTCCTGCTAAAGCATGACACAAAAGAGATCAGCAAGGTGAGCGGGATCGTGAAATCAATGCCAGTGACCGGTACGATGCTCATTCTGGGAGGGCTTGCCATCACTGGTTCACCTCCATTCAGTATCTTCATAAGTGAATTTACCATACTTGCATCAGGGTTCTCGCAGGGGCATGTGGTCTCGTCAGTACTGTTATTGTTATTTATTATCATGATATTTGCCGGCTTTTTCAATCATATCAGTAACATGGCATTCGGGATACCAAAAACCGGGATAATAACTGGAGATATGAGCAGATGGACGCTGGGAGCCATGGGAATTTTACTTGTGTTCGTACTGTTCCTGGGAATATATATTCCCACGTTCTTCTATGATATGCTGATGCAAGTGGTCGAGATTGTGGGATGATACGATGAGAATCTATAGAGAAGCATTACGCAAAGAATTTGGCAGCACTATCATTGAAGAGTCCCTGAACCTGAACGAGGTCTATCTCACCGTAGAGAAGGAATCGCTCATTAAGATGTGTAACTGCCTGTACTACCATTTTGGTCTGCCCCTTATCCTCATCTTCGCCACCGACGAGAGGAAAAAGACAGGCAATTTTATCCTGCATTATGTATTTTCCGTTGATTCCGGGGACTCGTTCATTATCCTAAAGATACATGTCAATGAAACTATGCCGCAGTTCCGCTCCCTTACTCCCGTGATCCCGGCAGCCAACTGGTACGAGCGGGAGATACAGGATATGTTCGGACTGCGGCCGGTGGGTCATCCAGACCCGAGGCGCCTGGTCATGTTCGAGGACTGGCCTGATGGATTGTATCCTTTGAGAAAGGATTTTGATATCGCTGCAAAACCGCCACGCGTGGAGGGGGAGTATGTGTACCGCCGTGTGGAAGGCGAGGGCGTCTATGAGATACCGGTGGGGCCCGTGCATGCAGGGGTAATTGAACCCGGACACTTCAGGTTCAGCGTGGCAGGAGAGCCTATCATCAATCTGGAGATACGGCATTTCTATACCCATAAGGGTGTGGAAAAGCTGTTCGAGAATATCTCAATAGATAAAGGGGTATTCCTGGCAGAACGGGTATCCGGTGATAACTCGGTGGCACATGCCGTGGCTTTTTGCCAGGCCATAGAAAAGCTGGCAGGTATCGGGGTCCCGTCCCGTGCGCAATATATCAGGACGATACTGCTGGAGCTTGAACGGCTGTACAATCACCTGGGAGACATTGCAGGGATCGCTACTGATGTGGCCTTTGCAGCCGGTGCAGCTCATGCCAACAAACTGAAAGAAGATGTTATGCGATTGAACGAGGTTGTTACCGGAAGCAGGCTGTTAAGAGGCATGAACGCCATCGGAGGCGTGAGGCGGGATATCGGTCATAAGAAAGAAGAAATCCTGCTTGCACTCACCTCACTGGATGATCATTTCCGGGAGTTTATCGAGATGCTGCTGGAAACATCTTCTGTGCTGGAAAGGATTGAAACCACGGGTCGCATCAGTAATGATACGGCAAAAGCCTTGCATGTGGTTGGTCCGGCAGGACGTGCATCAGGAATAGACAGGGATACAAGGCGGGACCATCCGTATGCAGCGTATCCAAACCTTGATTTCAACGTGCCGGTGCGCAATGACGGGGATGTGTATGCACGGACAAGGATACGCTCTCATGAGGTGTTTGAATCCATCAGTATAATACAGCAGGCACTTGCATCTTTACCGGAAGGTGATATTGATGCCAGGGTAAAGGATGTCCCTGACGGGTATGCATTCGGATATACTGAAGCCCCGAGGGGAGAGAACCTGTACTGGGTGATGGTCAGGGACGGGAGGATCGAACGGTGTAAGGTACGTGACCCCTCATTTTGCAACTGGCTTTCAATTGAATATGCAGTGCTTGATAATATCGTGCCTGACTTTCCCATTATCAACAAGAGCCTGAGCCTGTCCTACTCTGGCAATGATATGTAGGTGATACTATGTTAAAAATCCTAGAAATGACCCTGAAAACGGGAATCCAGACCACGAAATATCCACAAGAACCGGATATTGCCCCGCTCGATTTCCGTGGAAAACCGGACCTATTCCCAGATACATGTACCTTTTGCGGGGAATGTGCCGCAGTGTGCCCTTCCAACGTGATAGAACTCAGGGAAGAGAAGGGGGAAATGGTGCTTACTTTGTCATACTGTGGATGTATATTCTGTGGCCGTTGCGAGGAGGTATGTTCTCAAGATGCGATCAAACTTACACAGGAATATGAAATGGCTTCCAGGACAAGGGATGACCTGTTGAGTATAATTCGGAGGAACGTATGACGATTGAAGATGAGGTCCAGATAATGGGGCAGCAGTTGCGCTCCAGAATAACGAAGATATTCGGCCGCTCGCTGCATATACGTGAAGTGGATGCTGGTTCATGCAATGGCTGCGAGGTTGAAGTGAACTCACTCTCAAATCCAATCTACGATATTGAGCGGTTCGGTGTACATATCGTGGCTTCTCCCCGCCATGCGGATATGCTGCTGGTGACCGGTCCGGTTACAAGGAACATGGAACTTGCCCTGCTCAAGACCTATAATGCAACCCCTTCACCCAAACTGGTGGCCGCCATGGGGTCATGTGCATGCAATGGCGGGATATTTGGCGATACGTACGCAAGCGGCGGTGGTGTTGACAGGGTATTGCCGGTGGATATCTATATCCCTGGCTGTCCCCCCAGGCCCCAGGCCGTGATATTCGGCCTGATGATGGCAATGAATAGATTCGAGCAGAAGATCAAAAGAACAGAGGTAGTAGCATGACGAAATACGAGATCCTAATGGCGACCGACGGCTCGGTATGGGGCAAGAAAGCTGAGATAGCGGCCATGAAGATAGCCAGGTCCTACAATATTCGTATTGCAGCTATTTACGTAGCCGTGGCAAGGAAGGATTCGACCCGGGAGGAGCTGGTGGCAAAAGGGGAGGAAGTGCTCAAGCGTGTGGTTGAGATCGGGGAAGAGATGGGCGTCGAGGTGCACAAGATCCTGGTGGGGGTCAGCATACAGCGGATGCCGAAGAAAGGGCAATGTGCAGAATCCATTGCCAGGGCCATTCTGGACGCTGCAGACCAGTACAAAGTACATACTATTGTAATGGGCAGCAAGGGTGAGAGTGAGTTCGACCGTGAGATGGGAAGCGTGGCGCTTGAAGTGGTCAGAAAGGCCAGGTGCACTGTACTGGTGGCACGATAATACTTTTGTTGGTACAAGGCCCGAAGCGATCCGTTGGACTGTAACCTGCCGCACAGGTCCGGTCTTTCAATCCTGACTTTCAGGCTGTATATGTATTACTGGAATCAAGCAAAGCCGATGTAAGGTCGTTGTTGATCTAAATTCCTTTTCCAGTATCTGCCCGATATGTTCTTCTGAAATAAAGCTGTCCTTGATGATCGGTACTATTCACACCTGAATTTCAGATTCAGGAAGATTTAACTAACTTCATATCCCTTTCCAAGAAAATGAAGAACCGCCCACCTGCAGTCAACGACCACGGACGTTGCTTCACTCTATCTGGGGCATCCAATGGTGGCTTCTCGTATACGCATAGTTGAAATGCTTTTGGATTTGTCGGTTATACCTATATTTTAAAACTTGACACCCCGGCCGAACACCTGATCGCTAGCCAAGCACTTTCACTTCCATTATGGTCCGCTCTTTCTTTTTATAATGCACAGTCTCTCGCTTTGTCCAGCCGAACCGTTCATAGAAAATTGGGAACGTTCCCGAGGTATACAGGGAACGGTATACCCCTTACAAATGTACCGAGCCTGTATATAGCGTTTTTTCAGGATTATCTCCTGTTATGCTCAAATGAATTGTGTGCTGAGATATATTTCTCAACCACATCCCAGCCATTGCCAACAGAGCCGTGGTAACAATTCGGAGCCCAAAAATGGTCACCACACCACTCCTTCAAATGGGGAAACTCCTTCCTGAGCACTCTGCTACTTCTACCTTTGATCATCTTTGATATATAACCTACGGAATATTTTGGAGGATATTTCATAAATATATGGACATGGTCAGGATTGACCGCCATATCTATGATCTCGATATCCGACTTGACACAGGTCTTGCGCATAATCGCCTCAGCCACCATCCCCACATCGCCCACCCACTCACACATTACTCCTCTCCCAGCCCCCTCGCAATCTCCAGCACCCTGCCAGCAGCATCCACAGCCCTGTGCGCCAGCAACCGAACCATAGGCTCCTTGCCTACCGCGCCCAGGTCAAACACCACATCAGGCACCCGGTTATGGAGCTTTCGGTACGAATCAATAGCAATCCGGGTGCCCCATTCCATAGTACTGACACCCTCCGGCTCGTGCGCCCGGTCAAATGAGGTAACAGCCAGCCCTATATCCTCGATAACACCCAGTATATCCTCAGAGTACCTGATGTTCAGTGCAGCCCGCAATCCTGCATCATGATGCATGGCAGCCAGCACGATCCTGGCCACATGGCTGCTGGCCCCGAAGGCCGGGCAACCTACGGCCCGGGCGCGGTCATGGAGCCTGACGATACGGCCCCTCACTGCACATACCTCGTCCACCGAGGCTGCGTGGGGTACTGCGGCTGCCACATTGCAGCCCACCTCAGGAATGAGGGCGGCAAAACCAGCAGACGATTCCAGCATGGCAACCGCTTCCCTGACATCATTGAGCGCTTCGTACATCTGGGCGGTTCTCAGGGTATGCCTGCCGGGATTTACCGGGCCTACACCCCTGCCCACCGAACGGCTCTCAAGAATGGCCCTGGTCACGAACAGCTTGGCACCTGCCGCCGCATCCCTCAATGAATGTCCCGTCGCCAGGAAAACTGTCAGGGCCGCCGAGTAGGTGCATCCTGCCCCGTGTGTCCCGCCCCTGACCAGTTCCCCCTCTACCAGGGTAAAATCCAGCCCGTCATAGAGCAGGTCGGAACCATCAAGATGCCCGCCCGTGATGATCACAGCATTGGCCCCCGCATCTGCTATACGGCGGGCGGCTTCCTTCGCATCCTGCCAGTCATTGACCTTTATCCCTGCCAGCATGCCTGCTTCATGGATATTAGGCGTCACCACCTTTGACAGAGGGATGAGTTCCTCCTGCAAGGTTTTCACGGCATCACTTCGCAACAGGCTGCCTCCCGCTTCTGCCGACATGACCGGGTCAACAACCAGGGGTATCCTGTATTCCCGCACCATTTCTGCCACGGCCAGGATGATTTCAGAAGAGGAGAGCATACCGGTCTTGGCATAGGCAATATCCATATCCGATGCCACGGCCCTTATCTGGGATGCAATGGCCGATGGCGGCAGGTCATAGAAATCCAGCACTCCGGTGGTGTTCTGTGAAGTAATTGAAGTGAGCGCACATGTGCCGTGGGCTCCCAGTGCCGAAAAAGTCTTCAGGTCAGCCTGTATGCCTGCACCACCGCCGGAATCAGAGCCGGCGATGGTCATTACTACCGGGTACTCTCCCATACTATCACTTCAGGTCAAGCCATAATGGGTTAATGGTAACATTATTTACTCTACATTAGTAACATCAAGCAATACTTCATAATAATACCCGCTACCCAGGTCAACATCTGTCCTGACAATACCGGTGACCACGACATTGTCGCCGCCTGAAACTACAAAGGAATTCGGGCACCTGACTTTCAACTGCCCTGTGCCATCGTCCAACGTAAGGAACAATTCGCTAATGAGGGGAGTAGATTTCACAACAACCGCAGTCACTTTTACTTCCTGTCCTTTCAGAGATTCAGCATTTGAAATAATATCTGATATCTGTGTACTTCCTTCGACTGGTGTGACATTGATGTCATTTATAACAACATCATTGTTGCTGCTGCCATGAGGTGATTCAGAAGTGGTAGTGGATGAACCATCAGAAACAGAATCAGCCATAAGCAGGACTTCGAATGTCCTGCCCAGCGATGTGCTTGGGAAGTTTATCATCAGACTGCCCGAGGCAGTGACCTCAGTACCATTCTCAAGCGACGTTGAGTATCCTGCTACCCATATACTCTTGTTCTCATCGGTCAATTCCATGTATGTATACCCGCTGACATCCAGGGTCTGGTTAACCGTACCTGTAATTCGGATATTGTTATACGCAAAAGGATCGGACAACACTTCAGCGATGGAAACATCCTCTACGGTTTCAGGGGGTGTGAATGGCGAAATGGTATTACCGGTACTTGTTTTATTATCGGTGCAGCCCGAGATCAATAACCCCGCCAGAACGATACAGGTTATCAACGTGATGGATACTATTTTTTTCATGTCATGTCCTCAATATATTATTTTACATTCGAAAAGCCATACTTGCTTAGCTGATTAAAATTCACATTTATACATAAACGTTGTTATACTATTGAGCATTGTATGGGTCGAACATTCAGCCATATCATGGCATGGGAAGAAGAACACCGCCGAGGCATCTGGAAAGGACCCTATTCACTGGATTATTTCCACCAGTATGCTCCTTCTTCAGGTATTATACTGGATGCAGGTTGCGGAATTGGCAGATATACCATACCACTTGTCATGCAGGGATATACCATGGTCGGAATAGATATCTCGCGGGTCGCCCTGGGTGAACTGGATAAAGCGAAACGGCGCCGTCATCTTGAGATGGAACTGGTAGCAGCCGATACTTGCCATCTACCATTTCAGGATAATATTTTCAAGGGAATGGTTTGTTTTGGTGTTTTGCAGCATTTGCTTGAAACTGAGCAAAAAGCAGCACTGGATGAGTTCAACAGGATACTGGAACCAGGTGGCATACTTATTATGGAAGTGCTGGGCAGAGAGGATATGCGAATGGGCGGACGTGAAGTGGAACCTTTCACATACAGGCGGGATACGGGTTCAGTGTATCATTATTTTACTCTTTCCGAGTTGTCAGGGTTACTCGGAGATTTCGACGTGCTGGATATCAAAGAAAAAAAGACCATTAAGAACCTCGGTGGCTCGCAACGCCTGAGACATACAATATCCGCAGCTGCTAAGGTGACAGAAAGAGATAAATAATTTGCTCGATGATATTATTATTATTGAGTATTAGCTATATACCTAGTATGAATAAAAACGGATGGAATTGACAATGAAACGTATGATCCTGTTGGTGCTGGTGTTATTCAATGCCACATTACTTATTTCCCCTGGTCCTGCAAGTGCAGATTCGCCCAGGTATCTTCATATTACTGAAATCAGCATGCAACCACAGGGATCCAATGTTTCATTTACTGTCGAATATAGACTTGACTTCATTGCCCGGTTATATGTACTCTTCCTGGGCAGCGGAAACATTGAACCTGCCATGACCGACCTGTTCTACGATTTTGATGATATTAAGATAATCAGCATAAAAGAAAATCATGCCCGGGTAATGGCATACAATGTAGGATACCAGGATGAAGATATTGAAGGCGTTTTTTTCTATGATTCCCACAAACTTGGTTCCACGGTGGACACTTTTATCATGTTCCCTGGCAAGGAAAATCCCGAGATGTTATATAATGTCGCATCAACCCCCAACGTGTTTTTCAGACAGGATGAATAGACTGGCCTATCTCTTTCTCTTTTTCTTCAGATTTTTATTATCGAAGACCGAAGGCAGATGTACCATATAGGTACCATCTTCTTTCATTGCCATTATGATCTCCTTGCGTTCCAGCAGGGCATCAAGATTGAGTTCATAGGAACCGGGACCCATTATCCTTACTGATTCGATCCGGTCTTCTTCAGGTTCCTGCTCAACCTTTTCTTTTACTTCAACTCCGTGGTCAACCAGGAAGTCATCGATCTCTTTCAAGAACTTCTTTGCAGGTTCGCGCTCCACATCTTCTGCTACTGTATCGGACTGTGGCGTTTTGGGCTCTTCACGGACAAAGAGGAACTTGTTCCAGCCACACTTAGGGCAGCCGTTAAGTATCTCCACGGCTCCATCCGTGAAAATGTTCTCACACCTGGTACATTTATGGGGCATATTTCCACTCTGCTATGAAATTCTGTTTTTTTCATCACTGGGAAGATACCAGTGCGCTGATAAGGTCCCGGTCTTTTTTCAGGGTCTTTAACTGGTTTGCAGGGCCGATGACCGTTAATCTGGTCCTGAGGACAGGTTTTCTGAATAATTTATCTAATAGTTTCTGGTTCTTTTTACTGGGATAACTCTCTATCTCAATACCTGCAAACTCATCAGGTGCGATCTCTGTCATGGTCATTTCGATAAGTTTAGCTTCTTCTGAAGGGGTCAGTCCTCGCTCAAGCACCAGTATCTTACCTTCCTTGACCCCATCAAGGATCAGCCGTATCTTCTCCATGGGTGTCAGTCGAGACAGTTTGTCTTCAGAAATCAGGTCCATCTGTACGCCTATCATAATATCACCCGAAATGATTCGCAATCTCTTCATAAAGAGTATCTATGTTCTGTCCTTCCAGCGCTGATATGGGTACCATAGGATGCTGTGGGAATGCACTGCGTATCCTTGCCGGAGAAGATTCAGGCAGGTCTATCTTATTAGCCGCAATGAGGAGTGGCAGACTTCTGGCTTCCATATTGCCGATAACGGTCACATTCACCTGGGTGAACGGGTCTTCGGTGGCATCCATTACAAGGATGACCCCGTCAAGGTCTTCCAGCCATTTAACAGCTTCTATGATGCCTTCTGTTGCTTCTTTTGCCCGTCGCTTTGCCTCTTCTTCCTCCAATCCATGAGCCATGAACTCATGGAAATCTATCTTGGTGGCCAGTCCTGGTGTATCCACAATATCCAGGGTGACCTTTGAACCGTTCGATTCGATCGTCACACCTTCACGACGGCGCGCCCGCCTGGTCTCATGCGGTATTTCAGATACGGCACCCATAGCATCCCCGGTCCAGTCCCTGATGATCCTGTTTGCAAGTGTGGTCTTTCCGGCATTGGGCGGACCATAGATTCCAATCCTTGCCACTTTCTTTTTGAATATACCTTTGAATACAGAAGATAGATTCTTTTTAACTTTTTTTATTAATCCCATTCATGTTCCTCCTTATATATCCCCTCACGGGATTATTATTTTATCTAACATTTATCTTGATATAGTTGAATTTATCGCTATTTCTGCGATATTAGCCCCATAGTCACCAATACGGTCAATACTGTCCGAGACAATACGCAGGTGCAGCGCATCCCGGGCATCCATGGTTGTCAGTTTGCGATTTATGGCATGCAGTGCTTCTTCAACGTCTTTTTTCATTCCTATTGCCATATTGGCCCGTTCGATATCTGATGTGAACAATGAATCTGCAGCATTCCCGAACAGTACACTGGCCTTTTTCCCCGCATCTGTGAACATCGTATTCGTATCTTCAGGGAGTTCCCGGTCCAGTTTTGCGGTTGCAAGGGCAATCTTTCGCGCATGGTCTGCTATCCTTTCGATGGGACGTGCTGCCAGACTCAGGTCAAGACTCATTTCTGGAGTAATATCCTTTTGTGAATCAATGACCTGGCCACTGCGCAACATCAAACGCAGTTGTTTTTCTATGAGCAGGTTAAGCCTGTCTACTTCGTCGTCCCTTTGTGCCACGTCCATGGCAAGGTCAATGTCATAGGATGAAATTGCCTGTATTGCATCGGTATGCATGGATGCAGCTATTGAATACATACGCCTTACACTCTGGCGTAAAGAAAGTTCATTCGGGTTAAGCAGGTCCTGTATAGTCATATGATTCGCAGTATCTTCAATGATCTCGGGTCCAATGAGCTTGTGGGTAATTTGCCTGATGGTCTGTTTTTGTTCTGTCGAGATACGCTGTGAAATTAATTCAATTATATTGAACCCGGCGATATATGAAGCAATAATTTCCCTTACCAGAGGTTCCCCGTGTTTCCCTGTAACATCAAGTTGCTTTTTAGAAGGGGAGGGAGACGAAACATCGGGTGTTATGATAAGTGCCCCGTCTGGTCTGATAGTAATCCCTACATTCGTGCCATTGGTCACACCTACCCTGTCAGCCCATCTTTTTGGAAGGGAAACAATATATGTAGCTCCTCCTGTCCGCTGGATTTTACGAATATCCATATTTATATCCTGTTATATATTGAATATATAAAATATATGGTAAATATATATGAGTTTCGGACATTTTGTCACCAGACTTATTGTATACTGACATAATATCCTAAACTCACAGGTAATGGAAGTGTTTTGATCCCGGAACTGTTTGAATAGTAAGATTCTTATTTACCTAGCATATATCAATACGTTGATGTCTGAAAATATGCCCGGGTCGGTTGAGGACATTATTAAACCTGGCAGAGACATACTGTCTGTTGAAATGGGATGTGCTGAGGTTCATTTATACTGCACTACCGGTAAGATTAGATTATGGTTTGGCAGACAGACTACCCGTGATGTGGTATCGACAGTATTACAATGTTTTGCAAAGATCGATTCTTCTTTTACCCATGAAAAGGAAATAATCTGTAATTATGACAGGATTCCTGTGTATGAAAACCATGATTATGTCCTGATGTCGTACGGAAAGACGAAAGGTGGTTATCGCGCCCTGTTCAATATACAGTTTTCAAAACAGCATGCTCTGAATCATTTTATTGAAAATACGGCAAGGGAATTGAAAAATGGTGAATTGGATAAAACCTTCCACTGGAACGGAAGCATCGCCAGAATAATTTTGATTGGCAAGGAACTGGAATCACTTGATGGTTGGAAGATATCAAGAGTTGAATATAAGGATGAAGCATGACAATGAACCGAAAATTTGCGAAAAGGGTTGAAAGTATCGATATTTCAGGTATAAGGAAAATATTTGAATCTGCCGGACCGAATGCTGTTAATATGGGTCTTGGACAGCCCGATTTTGACACCCCATATCATATAAAACAGGCAGCAATTGATGCGATTATTGACGGGTTCACAGGATATACAGCAAACCTGGGAATACTTGAACTCAGACAGGCCCTTCGTGACAAATTCATGCAGGAGAATCATTTTGACGTAGCCCCTGATGACATTATTATCACATCAGGAGCTTCCGAAGCGCTTCATATCGCCCTGCTGGCACTGGTGGAACCAGGGGATGAAGTGCTGGTCCCTGACCCCGGCTTTGTGTCCTATCGGGCACTGAGCGGATTTGCAGGAGGTAATGTGGTAGGTGTGCCACTGAGCGAGAACTTCACCCTTACTGCCGATACTGTGGCAGAACACATCACTGGCAGGACCAGGGTGCTTATTATCAATTCCCCGTCCAATCCCACGGGAAGTGTGCAGACACGGGACGAGATCAGGGACCTGTGCCGGCTGGCAGAGGACCATAATATCACCATACTATCGGATGAGGTTTATGAACATTTCATATATTCGGGCGAACATGTCAGTCCTGCCAGTTTATATGAAAATACGGTAACCATCAATGCCACTTCCAAGACATATGCAATGACCGGGTGGAGACTGGGTTACGTGGCCGCACCCCATGACATCACCGAGCAGATGGTCAAGGCTCACCAGTATGTGCAGGCTTGTGCAAACAGTATCGCCCAGAAAGCTGCACTGGCAGCAATAACCGGACCCCAGGACTGTGTGACAGATATGTACAGGAGCTTTTTACGCCGCCGTGACCTGTTAATGAAGGGGTTGAAAGATATTGGTATTCCATGTGTGGAGCCCCAGGGCGCCTTCTACGCATTCCCTGAAGTTGAAAATTCCATGGAAGCTGTCCAGAAACTGCTGGAAGCAGGAGTTATTACCGCACCTGGCGAGGCGTTTGGACCCCGGGGAGCAGGGCATATCAGGCTTTCCTATGCCACCGGTGATGAGGATATCCTGCGGGCACTGGACATAATGGGGCAGGTGCTGTAAGTAGAATGATTATCGGAGCATCATCCTTTGCGTCCACGCTCGAGGAATTGATAGCTGAAGTTGACTCTGTGGAACTATACGTTCCCAAAATGGGATTATATGAGGGGCGTGAACTTCAGCATGACCGTGTAGAGGATGTTAGGGATATATTGTCCACGTCCGGAGGAATTACATCGGTCCATGCCCCATATTATGCTGATGCACAGACATATCCAAAATCCCTGCGTGTGGATATGGCACACATGAATGGTTCTGATTTCAGGCTCATTGAAGAGTCCATTGAAATGGCTGTCTATTTCCAGTCAAATGTGATGGTGGTGCATCCAGGTCTTGCAGGGGATGACCGCCAGGGAAATTTTAACAAAATGATCGATAACCTTAAACGCCTGTCAGGATTTGCAGAGGACCATGGCATAGTGCTTGGCCTGGAAAATAAGGAAGGTACTGCTCCCGGCAACCTGTGCTGTGAGGCAGCTGAACTGGTAATGGCCGTGGAGGAAGTAAATTCAGGTAATCTGGGTGTAACGTTTGATGTGGGACATGCCAACCTGACCTCGGGGGGCGATTCCGGGCTGGTGAGGGCGTTCATGAAGAGAGTGCGGGAATGGGTTGTGCATGTACATGTACACGATAATATGGGTGTATGGACCGGTGAGTATGATGGCGATATACACATGGCCCCCGGAACAGGTACGGTTGATTTGTCAATAATCGGAGACCTGGATTATGGGGGCATACACAACCTGGAAGTGTTTTCCCTGGAAGATGTGATATCCGGTCGGGAGAGGCTGCTGGCACTTTAGGTGTCATTTTTCGTCCAATAATTTTGGTGCGAACTGGGCTCCCATTCCAGAGTCCAGTGCAGCAATAATGTTAGGATCGTCACCTACATAGAGAACAATAACTTCTTCTGAGTTGTAGAAATGCGGTGTTCCGGTCCAGTGCATTCTGGCACTATCAATGTACTGTGCATCAGGGGAGACCAATGCCATATCCTCCCTGGCTCCTGAAACGTTGGAATAGTCGAACACAAGGACCAATTCTCCATTCAATGTGAGGTTCATGCTCCGGATCGAGAAGAATGGCTGTTGGCTGATACCCAGGGTTTTAACTTCAAGACCTTCTGACTGGAAGTGATTTATCAAACTCACATAACCAATTATATGTTTTGTATCATCTTCGGTAGCTGGTTCTTTTTCATAGAATATGCACCCAGGGGATAGGACCATTACAACCAGGAAAATAGAAATTAGTAGTACTTTTTTCATAATAAACTCCGACCGTCCCACAAATGTAAGTGGATCCATGGGTGATATGTTTATCGGGATTACTCCGATAATTTCAGTAATTCAGATTATAAATTTTTTTCTGACCATTCGGATTGGTCACGAATTATCTTCTCTTACTTTCCATTCTGTGTATGCTTTTTTCATAGCTCTTCTCATTGGTAATTGTTTCATGAGCGAGAGAAGATGTGTCATTGGGAAACCGGACCACGGTATTTCGGTTAGATGATTTAGTATCCTCGGGAGACTCAACAGTTCAAGGGATATTTCATAATATTTCTTTTCTCTTACAAAAGGAGTCATTTCGGGGTCAGGGTGATCGAAGAGAGCATTTACACCTGTGTAGTATTCCCATCCCCTGTTTTTTATTAAATAAGGCTCGTACTCATCATACAGTTCTGTTCCCGGTAAAGGAGTTAACAGCACAGGGTGGACTCCCACACCAAGTCTTTTTGCCAGTTCCATGGCATTGTCAAAATCTTTAAGTGTATCCTGTCGCCCTCCCAGGACGACGAACAGGACCACATCAATTCCATATGATTTTATCTTCTTAATGGCGTTTTCCCTATTGCGTCCCTGTTTGGTTTCGGCATGGTAATTATCAAGCACATCACATGATGATGTTTCCCACCCCACCCACACTGAAAATAGCCCACTTGCCCTGGCAGCCTTTAGCATTTCATCTCCTTTAGGGGATTGGGGTGCACGTAGATCACCGAATCCGTACCACCGTTTTTTACTACCCTTCGAAAGGGCAGTAAACAGTTCAATGGACCGTTCAATGTCTCCACCCCAGATGGTGTCATCTCCATTGAAATATACCTTTCCGGTATGGTTCTCTACTTCTTCAACAACCTTATGGACTGGACGGTAACGGATGGTATCACCGAAGAATTTCCTGACAGAGCAAAACGAGCACCTGTACGGGCACCCCCTTGCGGTAAAGACCGCTCTGAACCGGTATGGATTGTGGTCAAAAGAAGTATAGGGCATGGGCATATTGTCGAGGGGAAATCTTTCACCGTGATAAAATGGTTTCAGAATACCATGTGCAGCATCATTGAGCACCTGTGGCCAGACAGATTCTGCCTCACCCACAATAACAGAATAAGCATGTTCCTTAGCTTCAAAAGGAAGAGCCGTAGGGTGTATTCCTCCCAGTACAACCTTTTTCCCCATTTGTCTTAACAAATCGCCTAATCTGTAACACCAAGTAATGGTAGCGGTCATTGAGCTCAGGCAGATGAGGTCGGCATCGATATCTTCTGG
>JAHYIS010000017.1 GCA_019429385.1 ANME-2 cluster archaeon
ATCTTTGAGATAATCTACCAATGATTCGAAGCTATTAATATTTTTTAAATCCGAAATTCCAGATGTTGACATAAAACCCCTTCAATTAAGATAATTCCATCCATGTTTTCAATAAAGCATTCACACCTATTGGTGCTTGTACAGATTTCAAATATGTATTTTTTATATGTTTGTCCATCTTCAATCTGATTTCTTTTAATGATTCGTGTGGGATTATTTGTTTCTTTGGCGTGTCAATGTCACATCGGATATGTTCAAGTATCTCAGCAGAATCCTCAATTATATTTTCAGAACCAATATTATAAAGATACCATTTTGTAAATCCTGCATCTTCAGTCCACTCATCAGTTGAAATATCTTTTGCGGGGAGACTATAACAGAAAAACACCCCTTTTGCATCTGGTGATATGTGCTCCTTTCCACTGAACACCTTTAGGGGTAGATATTGTATTTTTGCTAAAAGCTCAGGATTGGTTTGAATTAATTCTTGATATTCTAAATGCATTTCTTCAAGAAATGTAGTACTGCCTTCATAATCTTGATTAAATTCATTTAAGGCTTCATAGTCATCATCTGGTGTGAGCAATTTTTTACCTTCAATACCAAATGTCTTTGAAATCCTGAGAGTCTTACTCGTAACTTTCTCGTACAAACTTAAAACTTCATTCAATTCATCGGGTGGTAGGAAGTTCCAATATTGCACTTTTCCACGTATATCTGCATATTCAGGATGATCGTTTACGATTTTTTCTTCGATATCTGGATTAAGTCTTCGGTCCACACGACCAATCCTTTGCATTAATCGTACAGGATTCCAGTGCAAATCATAGTTAATGAGCAATGTTGCATCTTGGAGATTCAACCCTTCAGCAAGTACGTCTGTTGAGATGAGAATTCTTGTGTCTGTTTTCCCCATCTCTATTATTTCTTGACTACTCAATCCGTTATAATAAGGCGAGAAACAATTGATGATCTCCCCACGATCTCTTTTAGATGAACTATCAACCTCATCAACCTGCTCAAATCCTCTGGATTTCAATTCCCTAAATAGATATTGAGCTGTCGTCATATATTCGGTAAAGATTATGACTTTGTTTTTCTTCAAAAGTGGATTTTCATTAAGGGTCTTTACCAAATTTTCTAATTTATCATCTTTACTCTGTTTAATCTCCAACAAATCTTTTATAAATACTGCCAGTTGGTCCATGTCTCGCAGGGTTTTATAAATAATTGTAGCAACATCAAACTCCTTATATGATAATGTTTCAACTTTTTGAAGTAATTCTTCGGGCAAATAATCTTCATCAGAATCTTCATCTTGAATTCGTCCCCTTTCTGTTTGATGTTGCTTAATGTGTTCGAGAATATCTTTATGCTGCCGTTCCCACCGAGTACATATTTCCTCATTATGAATACGTACAAATGCTAATAATTTAAGCAATAAATCCTCACAGGAAAATTCAAAAGCCTGTCTGGAACTTTCAAATCTTTTTAAAAGTAATGTGCGAATCAATCCAACAACTTGCCTCTGCCTTCCTTCAGCCATCGGGTCAATATCTTCATCTTGACCAATGTAATGCCTCAAAGGATAGTAAATTACCAAATCTAAAAGTGGTTCATCCTTGTTGAATGCTTCTTCCAAATGAGTCAACAATTTCCCATATGTCTTTTTCAAAGAATAATCAATGACAATCGGAGGTCTCCTTTCTGGGAACACTACATCTCTTCCTTCTGTTCTTCTTTGACTATCTTTAACATATGAACGACTTCTCTGGACTACAAGTGCATTAAATAAATCATCTCCTGCCAATGTATCCTTTGCTTCATCAGCATCTATGGTCACATCAGAGCCGTCTACATTACCAATTAAAGTGTTTTGAAGTTCCTTTTCCAACTTCATAAAATGCCCTTTAAGACTATGGATTCCTAATGGAGCTTCACCAAAATAATCCACGATCTCTCTTGAGAATAACTCTATTTGATGTTGAATATCTAAAAGAGAATTATTAATCGGTGTGGCAGTTAGAAGAAACACTTGCTTGTTATCACAAATTTCGAACATCTTTCGATATCTTTCAGTATTACGGTTTCTGAAATGGTGTGCCTCATCTATAATGATGACTTCTGCCTGTTCTTTAATACTTTCCAATACTTCCGGCCAGTCTATTTCAGAATTTGCACTTCTTGTCAAATCAGAATGGTTGATTATTCTAAATGGCAAAAAACCATTCAGAACTTTAGGCATGTAATTCTTTATTGTAAATTCCCAAACAGGTTTACGTGTTGCTTTTGGTACGATTAATACAACCCGTTTATTTTCAAGCATTAACAGGCGTTCAATCAACATCAAACCAATGAAAGTCTTACCAAGACCCACGCCATCACATAAAAACCCCCCATTATAGCTAGATGCGATTTTCATTAAAGCATGATATCCATCTCTTTGATACTGATCAAGGATAGGGTACATCTTTGAAATATCCCTCTCCCATTCACTCTCGGTCAATTCATGTCCTTTGAAGTATTCGTAAAGTGATTTTGCATAGACTTCAAAAGGTAAAAATTCCTGTGTATGCCGTTTTATGGTTTTAAGAATTTCAGGTGTAACATCTTCTGCTTCATTCCAATGCTTCTCGAACCAATCTTGTAGAACTTGAACCTCTTGTTTTATTTGTACATTCAATTCAACATTTTGATTCAATCCAGGTGACGTGAAATTACTTGAACCAACCAAAGCGGCGGGTCCAACAACTTCAAATTTTGAATGTGTAATGTATGCTTTTGCATGAAATTTCTTTTTTCTATATACTCTACACTCGATTTTTTGATTATTGATCCCATTTACAATTGCGGGTACTCCATTGAGAAAGTCGTTTTCCTCTTTTTCCCCTTCAATACTGTTGTCAAGTTTTGAATTTATTTCTAGAAGTCCTTCAGCAAAAGCCTGTTGAGTTCTTTTTGAAACTTCATCTCCCATCAATATTCTAATTTTTTCAAGATTTTGCCATTTTCCATCTAAATTCAATAAAGAACCAATTTCAAAGTATCCGGTAGCAATGTCAAATTTCTTCGAGAGCTCACACCATTCAGCAAGATACTTTTCCACCTTCCATTCCGAATCACTATTATCTACAATGAATATATCAGATTGTTTATCTTTCATGTGAACTCCAGAACACACATTTTGTAAAATTCATTAATTTCTGGATATTTATATCATTCGATTTTATAGAAGTTGCACAAAAGTCACAATATACCCCGCACGAAATGTAACGGGGCCTGCACATCATTAATGGTTTCAATCCCGTCAAGAGCAAGTTCCCAGTCACAGAAATCCTCTTCAACTTCGAAAGACCACCCTGATTCTTCAACTATCCTCTTAGTTTTACAATCCTCAAAACTCATATTGTATTTCTCCCGCAACTTCTGATCCATTAACCTATATTCAGCAAGCTTCCTACGCAACTCGTCAGGTAATTTCACAGATACAGGCATTTTCAATCACTAATAATCAGTTAGTCTTAGGGCGTTAATAGTTTTCTCACAACTGCCCCATCATCTTATGCACCTGCGGAATCGCCCGCACATCCATAAGAAACTCCCCTGCCACATCCATCAGTTCCAGCAGCCTGCCCCCGGCCGGCGGCTCGAAACCCGGGCAGGGAGTCACCGGCTGCACTATCATGGGCAGGGTCTCATCAATATCAGACAGGCTGCTGGCAATGATCTGCAAAGCATCATCCGAAGTCCTGTCGGTCACCACACACTTTGTAAAGGTTACAGCCCCTGCCTCGTAGAATATACCCACCGTCTCCAGTTCAGCCTTCAACAGCGAACGGTAATCATCTGAAGCATTGTGTTCCGGCAGCTTGATATCACAGGCAGCCACGTCCACCACGTATTGCACCTTCCGGGCTTCATCAGGCAGGCACCCGTTGGTCTCAAGATACAGGGGATAATCCACCAGCCTTGATAGTTCATCAATAAACTCCGCATGCTCCAGCGGCTCGCCCCCGGTCAGGGACAGGTGCCGTGTGGCAGGTGACCAGAGCTCATTGATAATCTCAACCAGCTCCTCCATAACAATAGGATTGGGAACCTCCCTGAACTCACCGGTGCCAGGGACCGTTTCAACCTTACAGACCGGAGCTGTAGGCTTTCTGGACTGCGGAGTATCACAATAGTCACAATGCAGGGGACAGCCCAGGAACCTGACAAACACCTGGCGCATACCCGTGAAGATACCCTCACCCTGGATGGAATTGAAAATCTCGCCGAGAAATACCGGTCCTGTCATTTTGAAAAAGAGAAAAACGCGGGAATTAAATCCCGCTGATGCCGTATGATTCCAGAATAACCTCAGCGTTCAGGTGACCGGCGTGATAGGTCATACCTGTATCCAGGTCATTTACCGTCATCTCTGCAGGTGCAAAGATATTGGGATCTATCTTGTAGAAATCATACCCGCCATCCTTGAACGTCTTGAAGAACGGTTTACCGTAATCTGAAGACGTTGAAGATGGGACCTGCTTGAACAGTTCTTCATCAAATCCCCTGGTCGTCAGTACAATTGAACCATAGTAGATAACACTGTCATTCGTGCAACCCATGGCTTTCAGGTCATCCTTGACGACCGGTGCAATAGGTGCAGTCCCGGTACCACTCACGATCCTGGTCGTATCGAAACCCAGTTCATTGAGCTTGAAGATACCGGTCTCCACTACCCTGCCCGATACCTGTACCGAACCCACGATACTGGCAGTGGGTGCAACCAGGGCGATCGTGTTCTCTACAGGCACATTACAGGCATCAGCAATGAACTGTATAACCTTCTCATCAGGGATTTTATTGGATTCCAGGGCTATCACAGCATGGTCATAGTCATCTTCATACTGGATCCTCTCATACGTGTGCTTGGGTTTTAAAGCAAGTGCCCGTGCCGGACCTGAACCCATTGCGAAATACTTATCCACACTGATCTGCCAGCCCGCTTTCTGTGCCCCCAGGCATGAGATGGCAGGGTGGTCGGTTGTCACGTCAATGAACGCCAGCGGAATATCACCTACCTTATGCACGCTTACATTGGTGGTGCAAAAACCCCCCATGCAAATATCGGTAAACATCAGTCCTGCATCGTAACTGCCGCTTACATTCACACCGCAGTCAATAACACGTGCATCGTTCTTGAGCTCAATGGCCTTGACCTTAAGCTCCTCGGCCCAATCCATCATCTCTTCAGCGATCTCAAGTCCCTTTTCATTAACACTTAACATCCAATCACCTACCGCAATTAATTTGTTTAGTTGCATGTGCAACCTTATGATATAAGGGTTTTGAAATGTATTCCGCCTGGAAGACACTTCATATATCCATTCTAAAGAACAGGGTGTCTCCTTCCTCTTTTACCACCGAAAAACCAGAACTCAGGTACAAACTGATCGCCCTGACAAGAGACCTGTCGGTTTTTAACGTAACAACTGGATAATGGGACCCGGCATATTCGAGAGCTTGCAGGAACAATTGCCTGCCATACCCCCTGCCTCTGAACTCCTGCTTCATATATACACGACGAATTTCGCATTTTCCGGTATCCACCATCTGCACCGCGGCAGTGCCTATGACCTCCCCCTCAAGTATCCCGGTAAAGAACACGCCGCCATCATCAAGGTAATAACCTGTGATATCATCCAGGTCAGAGTCCTTACCGGGGTCAAGATCGAATCCCTGCTCAGCAAGCACTCCGAGAACCAGAGCCTTTACTTCAGTACTCCTGGAGGGAATGAATCTCTCAATTCTCATACTATCCTTCATGGCAAATAGTGGCCAGGTTGGTCCAGGTAGTCCAGCACGATGGTGGTCAACATCTCAGCACCCCTGACAAGTATATCCTCGTCAATATCGAACCTGCTGGAATGATTGCTCTCAATGATACCTTTCCCAACGTTCCTTGTGCCCAGACCCATGTACACGCCAGGTATCTCATCCAGGTAATGGGCAAAATCCTCTGCTCCAAAGAACGGTTCGATATCTTCACTTACTACAGGGAAATGTGCTTTGAGTGTGGCAAGCGCCTGCCTGGAAAATACCGGGTCGTTGACCAGTACCGGATATCCATGCATTACCTCCAGCCCATACACGGGTAGTCCCTGGAATAGCTCATTGTCATATTCGTCCATTATGCCATCCAGCGTGTGCCTGATAGTGTCCTCGATAATGGCAGAATCTTTACTGTCGAAGGTACGGAAACTGCCCAGTATTTCCGCTTCGTCCGGTGTCCTGTTGAACTGTGACCCTCCCGCTACCTTCCCAAACCCCAGAGTGAACCTCTCTTTGGGCACCCGTAGTTCAATATCCCCCTTTATACGGCCGATGAACCGGGATGCCATGGAAATGGGGTCGATGCACAGGTGCGGACTTAAATGATGCCCGCCCTTACCCGTTAACCTGATGGTCATGATATTTGAAGTAGCCATGAACGGCCCTGCCCTGAATTTGATCTCTCCTGAATCGATGTTACTGAAAACATGCAGCCCGACAATCGCATCTACTCCTTCCAGCCCACCATCCCTGATCACTTCTATTGCACCTCCGGGCGGTTGCTCCTCGCCAGGCTGGAAAATCAACCTGACAGCACCTTTGAAAGTATCGCGTTCGTGTATAAGCAACCGTGCAGCACCAAGTATTATAGAAATATGAGCATCATGCCCGCATGCATGCATAAAACCAGGATGCTGTGAGATATACTCCCGGTTTATAGACGTGAGCTCTTCAGCAACTTCCAGCCCGTCCATATCGGCACGAAGTGCAATGGTACTACCGGGCCCGTTTCCCCGAATAGTGGCTATAACCCCGGTGTTTGCGATCGGTCTTCCTTTAAGCCCCAGCTCTTTTAATATCCCTATAACCTTTTCCTGTGTCCGGAACTCTGCAAAACTTACCTCAGGTATCCTGTGGAACTCACGCCGCCGGGCAATAATCCAGTTCCTGAACTGCTTATCGGTATTGTTCACTTTTATCCCTGCCTGTACATTCCATATTACCGTGTCTAATCTTGATACCAGGATACAATAAATTATGGACTACCATTTTCGACTCATGAGCATTTCATGGTTCGATGTTGAATTTCCTGTATGATAGGTTAATTAATTATTCATTGTAATCATAACATAATTCTTTAATTGATCATTCATTATAATCAATGCATAATTATTTATTAGATGCGAAAATTGTATACGTTAATAAACTAATTGTCTAAAAAATGTAATGGAAAGGTGATTAAGTATTCCAATAACGGAAATGATCCACACTTTTATTGAACTTTATAATGTGGGAGCAGCATTTATCCTCATTTTTATGATTGGACAGATTCTGATTTTGCTTAGAGGCGTTGATAAGACCGTCCTTCGGGCCAGGATATTCTTGAAAGAAGATATTCTTGAAAAAACCTGGATGTTCATAGCTATTGCAGGAGCATCCTTTGCCCTTCATTCATTGACAAACTTTATTGATGCCATGTTGGAAATGAATACGTATTATTTAAATGAACTCACCCAGATAATTTTCCTCATAGCATTTATTCTGGCAGTATACCAGTGGTATGTTTTCCTGGGCAGTCTCGATAAAAAAGAATAACAAAATAGTTGCACCATTGGAAATGACTCGATATGCTTTCTAAGATCTCAGCGCGACTTTTTGAGCATTTTGAAGTAAAAGATATTGCAAGGGAACATGCGTTAAAACTGTCTCGCACCGTGGTACGGCTCAGCAGCAGTGCCATCAAGTCCATCCACAGAAAGCAATTTGACCAGGCAAAAGATATCATTGTAGAAGCCGGTACAATAAATACTGAAATAAAATCCATACTTGCGGACCATCCTGAACTGTACTTTGCCGGGTTTGTAGAGCAGGCCCAGCAGGAATTTGCCGAAGCCACCATACTTTATTGCATTATTAATGAGAACAGGATCCCCGACACTTCAGAAATAGATGTTGAAGACCCTGCATACCTGATGGGATTAGGGGATGTAGTAGGAGAACTGAGGCGTGTAATCCTTGACCTTATCAGGCTTGATAAACCTACTGAGGGTGAAAAATACCTGGATATTATGGATGACATATATACAACTATTTTATTCTTTGATTTTCCTGACGCGTTGCTAAGGGGATTGAGACATAAAGGAGATGTGGCGCGCAGTCTTGTCGAACGCACGCGTGGCGAACTGACCAATGCCATAGGGCACGAAAAGCTTAAAGAACGTATGTCTGAACTTGAAAAAAAGCTGGAATAGAATTTGCGTACGGGGTAAGTACTGAATATGTTATTTCTGAGAATATCCTGTTCATGTTGATTTAAAAGCGGTAGATTGTACTATGGGCTGTTGGGTATATGGTTGCCAGGCATATTGTTGCCAGGCATATGGTTGCTGGATACATGATATACCTGATACCTGATGCGTCAAAAACCTTAGTGTAGTTTATATACCAACATTGTTGTATATTATTACGTTTTAACAGGACGGCTGACATGAAATTTGACCCTGAAGAGATTAAGAAAGCGGCAAAAGAAGATTTTGATGCTGCCTGGAACCGTGGAAAAGAGTACCTAACACAACCGACTATTCCGGACCAGTATCCCAGGTTCAAACTGGGTTACGGGAAACCCCATCCGATTTACGATACTATTCAGAAACTGCGGGAAGCCTATCTCCACCTGGGATTTACCGAAGCCTCAAACCCATTGATCGTGGAAGACAGGGAGATACACAAGCAATTCGGGTATGAAGCACTGGCTGTCCTGGACCGCTGTTTTTACCTTGCAGGCTTGCCCAGGCCCAATGTCGGCATCTCTGATGAGCGGATAATCCGTATTAAGGAGATCATCGAGGTAGATGATGCCGGGATAGATACCATTCGCAAGATCTTGCATTCATACAAGAAAGGTGAAATTGAAGGCGATGACCTGGTGCCTGAGATATCCCACCGGCTGGATGTGCCTGACTCTAAAGTAGCAGTAATGCTTGACCATGTTTTTCCAGAATTCAGGGAACTGGCACCAATCGGTTCCAATAAGACCCTGAGAAGCCATATGACCTCTGGCTGGTTCATTTCATTGGGGGCAATGGTTGAACGCGTCCGACCTCCGATCAGGCTCTTCAGCGTGGACAGGTGTTTCAGGCGGGAACAGCAGGAAGATGCGACCCGCTTGATGACCTATTTCTCTGCATCATGTGTCATCATGGACCCTGAGGTTACCGTCGAACATGGTAAGGCCGTAGCCGCCGGGTTATTGTCACAGTTCGGTTTTGAGAAGTTCAGTTTCAGGCCCGATGAGAAGCGCAGTAAGTACTACATACCGGATACCCAGATAGAGGTATTCGCCTACCACCCGGGCCTGGTAGGCAGCAGCACAAAATACAGTGACGGATGGGTCGAAGTGGCCACGTTCGGCATATATTCCCCATCTGCCCTTGCCCAGTACGACATACCCTACCCGGTAATGAATCTGGGCCTGGGTGTGGAGCGGCTGGCCATGATACTGCACAACTCAACTGACGTGCGCGCCCTTACCTACCCCCAGTTCCCGGTATACGAGAACGAATGGAAGATGAAGGACGAGGAACTGGCAGGCATGGTATCTGTGGAAAAGGCACCCGCAACCAGGGAAGGATGGGATATCCAGCGCGCCATTGTCAGGGTATGCGAGGAGCATGGTAACGATGCCAGCCCGTGCGAGTTCCTGGCATGGGAAGGTATGGTGATGGGCCGGAGCGTTAAGGTATGGGTAAGTGAACCTGAAGAAAATACAAAGCTGTGCGGACCTGCAGCCATGAACCATATTGTGGTGGTGGATGGCGATGTACTTGGTCTGCCTGATTCACCCAAGTACGAGAAGAAGTTCAGTCAGGGTACGGTGGCGAACCTGAGGTATATCGAAGCCTTTGCTGCCCTGGCTGCAAAAGAAATCGAGTCTGCCTCAGTGAATGGGGATGCGACTGAAACGAGAGTACGTATCGTGAAAGTGCCTTCCGAAGTGAATGTGAAGCTTGGCCCCATTGCCCAGCGCTACATTACCGGGCACAAGAAGAAGATCGACCTTCGCGGTCCGGTTTTTACAACTGTCAGGTCTGAATTTAATTAATAATAAATCACACAGTATTAATGATAAAATACGAATAAGGCGTAATATATAATTTATAATAGGTATAAAATATAATTTTATGAACGTAAATATTTAATATGTAAACATTTAATTATATTTCAGAGGGGATTCAAATGTCAAGAAAAAAAGAAATCGTCATTGTCCTGTTAATACTGACATCTGTATCATTGATTC
The DNA here is from genome assembly GCA_019429385.1 of ANME-2 cluster archaeon. NCBI lineage: Archaea > Methanobacteriati > Methanobacteriota > Methanomicrobia > Methanosarcinales > ANME-2 cluster archaeon. The sequence goes on from JAHYIS010000017.1 coordinate 10,334, forward strand.
TGGGATGTACTGGTATCGGCCAAATTGGGAATACAAGTCCTCAAAAAGAGGTTAGCGCTAATGGTAAGGAACTGTATGACCATATTACCATTGAGAATTATTATCAGAACTGGTCATACTGGCCTGGGAAAGGTGAATTTGAACCGGCACGTGAACCTCATGGAGACTTTTCGACTACATATGTATCTAATACTTCCCTGTCCTCAATAGAAAATAAGGAAGGGAATATGTCAGCCGGGAGTATCATCGTCAAGAATAATTACGATGATAATAAGGAACTGGTTGCAATTACAGCCATGTACAAATCGGATGGATTTGACCCTGAACATAATGACTGGTTCTGGGTAAAATATTCGCCCGATGGAACTATCGAGTCAGAAGGAATGATTGCGGAGTGCAACGAATGCCATGGGATGAAAAAGAGTAATGATTATATCTTTACCGGTAAATTGACTGAGGGAATTACCGAACCTGTTACTGCTATACAGAATGCTACCCAGACACCAGTTGCTACACCCACTCCTGAACCGACACCCAGGCCAGAACCTACGAATGTATCGATATGGATCGAAGGATTCGGATTCACACCCCGCAAAAATATGGTAATTAACATGGGAGATACTGTTGTATGGTGGAATCGTGAAAAATTCAAAAATCCACGTGATATTATAAGTGAAGAAGGATTATGGGACGAAACGGTACACCTGAATTTCATGAAGAAATTCTATTACACTTTCAATGAAACAGGGACCTATAATTTCAGTCTTAAGTACAATGAAGTTGGGTCAAGGCAGATGATAACCGTAATATGAAATCAATAAAAGTACAAAACTCTGTCATAGGTTAAATTGGAAAAAGTCTTTATAAACTGGGAATGTATTAATACTGGTAAGTAGAAATTATACAGTAAGTTATTGGCTTTATGAGGTGATAAGAGATGGAAAACAAGCATGCTTTTTTAATTTTACTGGTTACTGCTATGCTGGCATTATCCCTGTTTGTTTCGGGTTGTACTGATACCGGGACGGAAATTGATGGTACGCCAACTGCAACACCCACGGCACGTGCTACAGAAGATGAAACTGCTGAAATGACCGCTGAACCTACAGCTACGACTGAACCCACCACTCCATCAGTTCCACAGGAGTATTTGATCAGGATAGATAATTATATGTTTTTGCCTGTAGGGGACAGGGTAATAAATGTGGGCGATAAGCTCACCTGGCGAAATTTTGAGGATATCAGGCAGGCACGGATACTTGTAAATGAGAATGGTATATGGGAAGAGGAACAGTACCTCGCTTATATGAGGCAGGTCAACTATACCTTTAACGAACCGGGATTATACACGTTCTACCTCAAGGGCAGGGAAGGAAAAAAACAGAATGTCACTGTGGTATAATACAAAATGAAGACATCAGTCATTGGTGAGGGGAATATCAGCATCAGGCTTCCCCTTTCTGATGATTCGCCAGAGCTTACTACTTCTTCTGCATCAGTATTTTACAATCCAGAGATGGAATTGAACCGTGATATTACGGTGGCAGCTATTTCGGGATTTATAGAACGAATAGAAGTTGAATCCGCTTTTCTCTCCTATGCAGATGTTATGTCAGCCTCTGGTATCAGGGGTATTCGTATGGCCAGTGAAGTGGGGTTGAAGTGCTGGCTCAATGACTGGAATCAGGAAGCTTACGAACAGATACAGGAAAATATTAATCTGAATCACCTTGAAGGAACATGCATTGCCTCACACCAGAATGCTAATACATTGTTGCATCAGGAACAGTTTGATATTGTTGACCTTGACCCATTTGGCTCTCCTGCACCATTCATAGACGCTGCAGCCCGCTCGGCCCGACGATTGCTATGCATCACTGCCACCGATACTGCGCCACTGTGTGGTGCTCACCTGAAGTCAGGAATTCGCAAGTATGCGGCCGTGCCACTGAACACCGAATACCATCGGGAAATGGGGGCGCGTGTCCTGCTGGGTGCGGCAGCACGGGCACTGTCACGGCGGGATAAGGGAATGACTGTACTGCTCACCCACGTTACACGCCATTATGTCAGAGTATATCTCGAGATTACCAAGGGGGTGCTATTTGCTGATACGACCATGGAGAAGATGGGGGTTATCAGTCACTGCTTCCATTGTGGCTTCAGGTCATGGAAATATGGGCTTCTACCTGAACCGGTGTCCGGGTGTCCCAACTGCGGGAAATCCCTCAAATTCGCCGGACCTTTGTGGCTGGGCGCTATCCATGATCATGATTTCTGCCGTACTGTGCTGGACGAACTCAAACACCGGAAGACCGGAAAATGTAAAGATGCGGTGAAGATCATCGAACTTTGCAGGGATGAGATAGAAATTCCCACATACTATGACCAGCACTGGCTATGCAAGCGCAACAAAATTTCAGCCGGACCTATCAATGAACTGGTCGAAGAGCTCATATCTGCAGGTTTCAGTACATCACGTACGCATTTTTCCGGCACTGGTTTTAAGACCGATGCGTGTCTGGACAGGATAAATAAAACACTGCATGAACTTGATACCAGGAGGAAAAATCACCGATAGCTTTTTGGTAGTGTATGATTTATACCAAACCGTGATATGTAACACTTATCTGTACAATCATCATAAGAGGTCATCAAATTATGACAAATCCTGTAACAATTCTGTTCAACCATATCTTCGGTCCAAAACCCAGAATATCCAAAAGTCCATACGTCAGATTGCTGGACCTGAAATCCAAACCGTACTTTATCGTAGCTTCCGTTGAAGTTGGCAATACTACTACCAAATCCATTCTCACTGCCACCAACCTGGAGACAGGGAAAACCAGTCTGGTCAATAAGACCGTAAAGATGACCCGGGACGTAAGGAGTCCCAGGCCTAATGAGGAGATATTCGGGAAGACCCTCACTGGGGTGCCGTTTACAAGGGAATCTGTGGCCGAACTGGTGCACGACACGCTCATAGAATCAGTGAAGAGTGCCAGTCTTGATATCAAGGAAGACCTTCATTTTGTGGTGCGCTCAACCGGTGTCGTGGCAGGATTTGATTCTCCTGATGAGGTTGGTAATTTTGTCAAAGCCCTGGCAGACGGATGCATGATAGCGGGAGTGCCGCCTAAGAATATGATCCCTGCTATGTCAATCGAGAATGTACACAGTCGCTTCAGGAAATTCAGCCTGATCAAGAAGATAGTATTTACCGGTGCAGTGGGTGGCGTGCTTCCTCCAACAGGTGCTTCTGGTCTTGAAATTGTCGCAAATGAGATGGAAGGTGAACTGGCAACTGCAGGTATCAAGGAAGGTGCGAAATGGGCTGGGATCGATTTCAGGAACCCATGTGCATCTATTGATTTTGGGACCACGCTTGATGGCCGTATCACCAATGACGACAGTCCTTATGCAAAAACCATCGGGAATTTTGCTGGGTATGCCGGCGCAATCCCTGATGCTATCATAAAGGGTACACACCTGGTAGATGAAAAGGTAGGTACTGCCCTTGACCTTTTCAATAACAAACCGGTTGGACTATTTACCTGGATGCGCCGTGGCAAGGTCATACAGGAATATGCTGCAAAACTGAATGAACTGATATCTATTGAAGTAGTGCCTGATAATGTGACCCGGTATGGCAGTGTGCCGGTAAATCCCATGGCTGCCAGGGAAATTGGCGTAACTCTTATCGGATGTGATGTGGGGAAAAATGGTTCTGGCCTGGAGAAACTCTCACAGATGGGAAGTGAGATATATAAACGCTACGGTCTTTCTACCCTGTTCGCAGTAGTGGATACGGTATGTGCAGATATGGCACAACGGATGGTAAAGGTTGCCATGGACGAAAATCTGGTCACCGAAAAAAGTGCCATCGGATTTACAGGGCGCGCAGCCATTACAGGATGCAAACCCAGGTTGATACTCAACCGGATACAAAAACTGGGCATGTACGATTCACCGGAGAACAATGTGGTGTTCGTGGATGACGGACTGGCCAGGGGTGCTGCGGTCATGGCACGATGCATGAATTCACTGGGCACTCCCAAAAATCCACTTGGCGGCAGCAGGGGGAATAAGTGTGTCCTGGGAGAGCGCATGAAGTTACAGGGCAGCGGGCGTATTGATGAAAAAGAGATGCAAAAACTGACATCCAGAGGGTCAGGTATAGGACGTTCAATGTCATAGGAGCGAGTATTTTGAATACAACACTTGTTGCGCCAAAGGCCATGCTATTGCTGGGATGCCCGGAGGTGCCAGTGCAGACCAGCCTTGCGATCTATCTCACAGACCTGCTCAATAAAAGTGGTGCACAGGTCGTGATTGCAGGGAATAATGCCGCGCTGGAACTGGTCAGGACCGCTGACCCAGCAGAACAGTATATCAGGGATACCGCAGACCTCGATGCCACCATCGGCGCTCTTGCCAGCAAGGAGGTGGATGCCGATATTTGTTATGTATTCATTCACAACGATGCAGGAGTATCATATCTTGCCACTGCCAGTGTGCTGGTAAGCGGGGAATGTGTAGGCATCATTTTCGGAAAAAATGCACAGGCACTGGGACGGGAGTGTGATGACCTGGGACTTGCGAATATCTGGGCAAAGGCCGTACACAATCCCAGGCCGCTCAAAGCGAAGATACATTCAGAGGTGGAACGTTGGGCTGTATCGACGAAATGAACTATGAGGTGCTGCTCTCCAAGGTCACGTTCAAGGAATGTGCCAAATACCTCAGTTCCAACTACCAGGAACTCTATAATGTCCAGCCAGGGTATCGCATGTTCGATGTGTTCATTATCGGTGTACCACCTATCTATGTGGGAGTGGACGGTGATAATATCATATTCCCCTATACGAAACCATGCCATGGTACCTTTATACTCAGGATCAACAGCCCTGAGGAGATTGAAAGACTTAAAAAAACAGCCCGTAAAGTGAAGAAAAGTGGAGCGAAATAGCGTAACGTGAAATCGCATACCATGAAGAGGAGTTGGGTGGGGTGAAGCAAGGTAGGGTCGAGTGAATTAGCCTGGAGTGAAGGGGAGTAGGTTAGAGTTGAGTGAATTAACCTGAAATAAAGGAGAATTGAACGAAGATATTCCACTACAGGCTGGCGGGTTTTGAGCAGTCAAGTGCCCACCTGATAAATTCGGGTGTGGGGAATTCATGGATGGTAGTAGCGATTATCTGTCCAGTACCATATTCCATAGTCATCAGTACTGGTTCACCGAATTCGTTCACCATGATGCAGTCCCCATCACATGACGTGAAGTATCCGTCACATTCAGGCGAGGTATCTGCAATGATCATCGAAGCTTTATGCTGGCAATGTTCTGATAGTTCTGCAGGACCGTAGCGCTGGACATACGTAAGTTTCACAGGCAGCCAGTCATAGGTATGGGACTGGGTCAGGGCGCCGTAGACCAGCAACGTACCGCCGGTTTCAATGAAATTGCCTATCCTGTTCCGGTTGCGCATGAGTGAGGGCAGCACGCTGGAATACTGCGGATTGGCGAAACCTGTGGGGATGATTACCAGTTTGAACCTGGGGAGGAAGGGTGAACCAAGAGATGAGGGATGTACAAGCTGGTAATCATAACCGTGCTCTACAAATAACTTTTCAAAAAGTAATTTGGATTCCCATATAAGACCAATGTCAGGCATAACAATATATATTATACAATGTCTGCAAATAATTATCTCATCACAGGGAGTGAGATGATGGAAGAATCAATTAACGAGATCATGTCCAGATTCCAAAAAAGCCTCCAGGCCGATGGGGGGGATATTGAACTGGTGGATATTTCGAATGGGATTGTCAAAGTACGAATTACGAGGACCACGGTTCCTGTTACTTTCAGTAGGTTTTTGAGGGATTACAGGACAAGGGAGGGAATTACATGTGGTAAGTGCCGTATACCTACAAGTACTATTGTCGGCGCACTGGAATCTGCACTGAAAGAAAAGGTGCAGGGAATAACAAAGGTGGAAGTTGTGAAATAGATTCATTTCCAGACGCTTCAAATATTTCTAATAATTCTGGTATCAAAGGCAATTACAAGTATACAGGCAATTGCAACTATGATAAGGTGTGAATTCTCATTCCTTTATTCCGTCTCTTTTGATGGAACGTTATGACATCCTGGACTTGATCTTGGTTGAACCGCATACTGGACATTGTGTTGCATCCTTTTTCATGAAGGCTTTCATGCAGGATCTGCAATAGTATATGGCACTGTTCTGTTTCAGGGCTTCAATGTCCTCAGGCATTGATGAAAAACTGATCGACGTGCTGCACATGTTCGCCACCTCCCTCATTCAAAATGGTATGTAGTTTTTTGATATATAACCTTTGATGAGAATATCAATGAAATGAATCATCTCTAACGTATCGGGACTACACAGGAATATCAATGAAGGACAAAATATATGAGTAGTGGAGTAGTATGCAGGGCATATTACAATCATAGGAGCTATAAAATGGGAATCAGACCAAGCTATATTAAATCTCTTGCAAATCAATTATTGAATGAGAAAGGCGATGTATTTACTGGTGATTTTGAAGCAAACAAGCCTCTTGTCACCCAGTTCACCGATGTCCAGAGTAAGGTTATCAGGAACCGCATAGCCGGATACATCACAAGGAAGAAGAACAGACAGCCTTATATCAGGTAAATTATGGGTGGTTCCGGTATGCTGGATGGCGTACTTGTTGCTTTGATAACACCTTTCACCCAGGACGATGTGATCGACACAGATGGAGTGCGCTCCAATATCGATTTCCTGGCAAAGAAGGGAGTTTCCGGCATCGTGCCTTCCGGAACAACCGGTGAATCTGCAACACTTACTTTTCAGGAACATAAGGACCTCATTGAGCTGACAGTGGATTATAGTCCTGTGCCTGTGGTCGCGGGAACCGGCTCAAATAGTACGGCTGAGGCCCTTGAACTCACAAAATTTGCAGCCGATGCCGGAGCTGATGCTGCATTACTCATAACGCCTTATTACAACAAGCCCAATGATGAAGGCCTGTTCAGGCATTTTACCAGGATTGCGGATAATGCAGATATTCCACAGATACTGTATAATGTACCCACCCGGACCTGTATCAACCTGAAGCCTGAGGTGACAGCCCGGCTTGCCCGGCACCCCAACATTATCGGCATTAAGGAAGCCAGCGGCGACCTGAAGCAGATATCTGATATAATCGAGTTGACAAGGGATGAGGATTTCGTGTTGTTCTCGGGAGACGATGCCATGACCCTGCCAATAATGGAACTGGGCGGCGTGGGAGTTATCAGCGTGACTGCCAATATAGTGCCGGAAAAGATGGCGGCTATGGTTGCGGCTTTCAATAAGGGGGACAGGACCGAGGCGAAGAGGATTGAAAAGGAGCTGTTGCCCCTGATCGATGCATTGTTCCTTGAAACAAATCCCATACCGGTAAAAAGGGCGGCTGAACTGATAGGACTGGCTTCAGGACATCTGAGGTTGCCCCTGGCGCCGTTGAGTCCTGAGAACGAAGTCAGGCTGATAGCAGAATTAAAGGCGATCGGGGCGCTGTAATATGATACGGGCTGCGGTTACCGGTGCATGCGGCCGGATGGGGACCCTTATTATCCAGAATATCCTTGCAGCACAGGATATTGAACTCTCGGCGGCATTCGATATTACCAATATAGGTATGGATGTGGGTGAGGCCGTTGGTTCCGGGCAGCTGGGTGTGCCTGTATCGAATCCGGATGATATGGAAAACGTGATCAAGGATTCGCGTACGCAGGTTGTTATAGATTTTACGATTGCCACAGCATCAGCCGGGAATGTGGTCAGGGCTACAAATGCCGGGGCCAACCTGGTGGTGGGCACTACGGGTTTTAACGAGGAACAGATGCGGCAGATGCGTCAGGCTATCAGTGATAATGGTGTGGCTGCGGTCATTTCGCCTAACTTTGCAGTGGGTGTCAATATCTTCTGGGAATTGCTCAGGGAGGCTGCCGGAAAACTGGAGGGTTTCGATGTGGAGATCATGGAGGTACACCACAACAAGAAGAAGGACGCGCCCAGCGGTACTGCGGTGAAGGCTGCACAGGTCATCAATGATGTGCTGGGCGGCAGGGAGTATGTGTACGGCCGCAAGGGAATTGCGCCACGGGGTGATGAGATTGGTATTCATGCAGTGCGGGGCGGCGATGTGGTGGGGGACCATACGGTTATGTTCTTTGGTGATGGTGAGCGTATCGAGGTACGTCACCAGGCTCACAGCAGGCAGGCGTTTGCCGGGGGTGCCATCAGGGCTGCTATGTGGGTGATGGGGCAGCCGGCCGGGGTGTACGGGATGGCTGATGTGCTGGGGCTGGGGAAGTAAGCTATATCGATATTGTATTTTGCCAGTATAGTTAGTTGGTGCATAACGTAACCTTATTAAATCCGATTCTATTTTTTTTATCCAGCGAATTTTGCAAAGATACAAAGGATTAACAAAATCATACCAAACGTACCGGAGGTAAAAGATAACCAAATAAAGTATAAGACAAATTAATACCTATTTACCAATTAAATTTATCGAGGTTTTACATGCCAACAATAACTGCATATATCGAAAAAGATGTTGAAACCGGTTTATATGTAGCTATAGTACCGGGAATCCCGGGAGCCCACACCCAGGCTGAAACACTGGATGAACTTCAAGTCAATCTCAAAGAGGTATTAGAATTATGCTTTGAAGAGATGGAACCTGAAACAAGACATAATTTGCCCGAATTTATTGGAATCCAACAGGTCGAGGTGACCTGTTGACAAGGCTAACAGTAATTAATTCCAACAAAATGGAAAAATTACTGTTTAAACTCGGTTTTGAAAAAATTCGTCAAAGGGGGAGTCATGTTTTCTACAGGCATCCTGACGGTAGAACCACTACTATCCCTCATCACAGCGGAAGGGATTTGGTACGTCCACTGATAAAAGAGATTCTGAGGGAAATAGAACTCAGTGTTGATGAATATAATGAATATTTAAAGAAATTGTAATTGCTTATTGGAGTAACATCGGCTGAATTGAAATTTTAAGGTGTGGGACAAAAAATCCTGGGTCATTAACTTCGAAATAGATTTCTCCACAATTTTCAAAAAACTGCACTGAAAGCTGCACAGGTTATCAATGATGTGCGGGGCGGCGATGTGGTGGGGGACCATACGGTTATGTTCTTTGGTGATGGTGAGCGTATCGAGGTACGGCACCAGGCTCACAGCAGACAGGCCTTTGCCGGGGGTGCCATCAGGGCTGCTATGTGGGTGATGGGGCAGCCGGCCGGGGGTGTAAGGGATGGCTGATGTGCTGGGGCTGGGGAAGTAGGGTGTAAAAGCAGCATGAACAAGCTTTGTACATTGTATGGAAAATGCGGGTTTGTGACTTTGGACGATGGGCGGGTCTCAAGCTCCAAATAGGTTACAGATAGCCTTAAACAATCCCAGAACTATTGGAAGGCGCACATTATCGATACGCATTGTCGTGATGTTCAAACTCAAGGAAAACCACGGTTTGTTTTTTCTTATCAATGAGATATAAAAGAACAAATGAACCAATATGAACTCTACGTTTACCTTTCAACACGTTTCGAAGTGGTTTACCCAACTCTGGATTGTTGCCAATCTCGATTATTTTGAGGATTATCCTCTGATGAAGAGAATTATCCTTCTTTTTGAGTTTATCCAGTTTTATTTCCAGAGTAGAATCAATTTGAATAGTATATGCCATAATCAAAGAAACCTTTTCTCAAACTCTTCAGGGGTGTATTTTATCAACGTTCCTTCTTTCGCCCTTCGTTCGGCTTCTTCAACTTTTTTTATAAATTCTTTGCGAATATTTTCTTCCGGAGGATAAAACTCATCTCGAATTATATCCAGAACTTCTGTCAGGATCTCCTGACGAAGTTCTTTTTTCAATTCCAATTTTAATTGTTCCAGATTGGCAACAGTATCCATAAAAGTAGATAGAATTTCATGGACTTTAAAGATTTGTATTGACTTTAGAAGGCATTTCGCATCTTATTATCAATCCTTTAAAATAATCCACGCTCAAGAGCATATTGAACCCGGCAGGCGTTTGCCGGATGTGGGATGGTGCAGCCGGCTGGGGTGTACGGGATGGCGATGTGCTGGGGCTGGGGAAGTAGGGAGTAAAAGGAGGTTATACAGGCCCGGTACATTGTACGGGGTATACCGGCGACTACAAAATAAATCTTCCAATAATACCTAAAAACAAAGCATCAGGGATTCGATCAGAACCCCTGAACATAAAATTTTTACCCTAAAGCCCGGCAGACCTGGCAATATCGTCGGCAACATCGGTCCGCTCCCAGGTAAAGTCTGGGTCGTTCCTGCCGAAATGCCCGTATGCTGCGGTCTTCCTGAAAATGGGCCGTCTCAGGTCAAGGGTCTCGATAATGCCCTTGGGGGTCAGGTCAAAATGCTTGCAGGCAAGGCCAATAATATCCCGGTCCTTCATCTTGCCAGTACCGAACGTATTGATCATAATAGAAGTAGGCTCGGCAATACCTATGGCATAAGCCAGGGATACCGCACAGCGGTCGGCCACGCCTGATGCAACGATGTTCTTGGCCACATACCTGGCAGCATAGGCAGCACTGCGGTCCACCTTCGTGGAATCCTTGCCTGAAAAGGCACCGCCACCGTGGGGCACCAGACCGCCGTAGGTGTCCACCACGATCTTCCGGCCAGTCATACCGGTATCGCTCTGGGGTCCTCCGATGACGAACTTACCTGTGGGGTTCACGTAATATTTCGTATTCTTATCCAGCAGTTCAGGGTCAATGACTGAGTTGACAACCTTATCGATTATCTCGTTGACAGCATCCTGGGTAATGCGATTACCCGTGCTGTCAAGTATCTCTTCGGTATGCTGAGTGCTAACAATAACGGAGTCTACCCGCTGGGCCACCCCCATCTTATACTCGACCGTGGCCTGGGACTTACCATCCGGACCCAGGTAAGATAGTGCTTTGCTCTTCCTCAATTCAGCCAGTTTCCTGCACATCCTGTGGCTCTGCATGATAGGCAGAGGCATCAGTTCCTCGGTTTCCCTGCAGGCATATCCTATCATCATACCCTGGTCCCCGGCACCGCCCACATCCACACCCTGGGCGATATCAGGTGACTGCTTACCTACAGCATTGAGCACACCGCATGTTTTGTAATTAAAACCATATTTCTCACTGATATAGCCAATATCTTTCAATACACCACGTGCAATAGTGGGTACATCGATATGTGCCGATGTAGTGATCTCGCCCCCAACGATCACAAAACCCACACTGATAAATGTCTCGCAGGCCACCCTGGCTGCAGGGTCCTGCCCTATTATCGCATCCAGCACACCGTCCGATATCTGGTCGCAGACCTTATCAGGATGTCCTTCCGTCACCGATTCTGAAGTTAACACGCTGTATTCCATATTTGATATCATTTTTTCACCTATTTTGACTCAAGAATAATTCTTGCCATTTATAACTTTATCTGATTGAACCGCAACTACCAAAATCTAACTACACAAACAACAGGAGTAGTTATCTCTCCAGTCTCACAATATCATAGATGGCACCGGGACTGTCCAGTATTGTGATATTCTCCATTCTGGACAGCTTTTCAGTGTTCTCAACATCCACATCCCGCATTTTCAGTACCATCTTTTTCCCCTCGGGAGAGTACGTAGTAACAGTACCCTTGACCCTGTCCACTGGCAGGATATAGATGGGGGTATTCCCCTTGGCTGTCTGGGCCACTGCATTGGTAACAAGCGTATCTGCTATGCCGTGTACTATTTTTGCCACTGAATTGGCAGTGGCGGGCGCGATAAGCAATGCATCATAATGTCCTACCTGCAGGGGGCCGGCAATGAAGGGTGAATTTGGCCCTGCATCAGTCTTGAAATTAGGAAAATCCCTCTGGATATTATCCCACATCCTGTACCATTTCATGACAGTTTCCCCTTCTTTGGACAGGAACACCATGAATTTAATATCAGTCCTGCGTTTAATGTCGACCAGTATATCATACGTTTCTTTTATAAGGTCGCCAGACCCCGTAATCCCCCATGCTATCCGCTTCATTATGGTAAACTCCTTGAACTCTGGTTAATGTTCTCCCTCTGCATTAATAATGCTTACTATCTCCTGCGCACCAGATCCCAGCAGGGACAACGAGCGTATCCACTCGCCCTTTGGCTCCCGGCTAGTGCCCACAACCAGTCGCCTGTGACCCTCAACATCTTCCACCATGCCCCTGGCCTCGATAGTCTCCCCTTCCAGTGCCTGCCCGGCATAGGTATGGGTATAGGATAGCACATACTCCATCTCCGGATGGTCAACTTTATAGATGGATGGACTGTCAAAAGCCAGTTGAGCTTCAGTCACTATTGCTTCTATGGTCTCATGACCAAGGTCAGTACCCCTGCCCTGGGGTGCTGTTACCTGGTCCCAGTCCCTGACAAAAAGCAGGTCGAAATACGTATCCCCTACCATTCCCCTGTTCCCCTTTCTTACCTCATGGAGTTTGAACTCCTCAAAACTAATTTCCGGGATGCGTTTATGGTAGATACGTTCCCACATCCTCTCATCCAGGTGCTGGATGTTCCTGCCGGGATTATCCTTTGCCCTGGCTATGATATCCCTGGCTTTGAACCATAGAGGGCCATAGACCACAAAATCAATATCTGAATCCCCATTTTGTAATCCTGGCAAAAATGAACCGGTAATTCCCATACTCTCCATGGGAATCCCACCTTCAAGCAAGGTCGCGGTAATCTCCTCTATCCTGGGATCTGAGTGCCATATCTCTCCCAGCCGCTCAGAAGGGCTCAATACCCGTTCAACCTGGTCCCAGGGTACGACGTGGACATCCTGTACCCACTCTGGTTTATGGATGTCCATATACCGGTATGCTTCATCAAAATCGTATTTCCTGTAATTCCGGGTGCCATCGGTGCGCTCTCCTTCAGGGTCGGGTACATAGCGCAGTACGCCCCTGACACCTTCCGGATGATAGTAATCGGCTGAGGAAAATACCCACCCATCCCTGGTGATTATGAAATCTCTCAGACGCACTCCTGGATGATCGAATCGGTCCATTATTTTTCTAAGTGGTTTGAAGCCACCTTAAACATTATCATATTTATGTAATAAAATCAACTATAGTACAGAATAACCTATTATGTATTAAAGGATGAAAAAGGATAACAAAAATGAAGGCCACCACAAAGTTTTACGATTCAATTGATATACAGCTGAAATTCCTGGAGCAATTACGTAACATTCCTCCTGACAGGATCGACGGTCTGATAAGGGTATTGAAGGATTTTATTTACCAGGTTGATGCGAAACAGAAGGTCATATACGGCATCGGTGAAGGGAGAAGTGCCCTCGCATTATACGATTTCCTGCACCAGTTATTGAAATACGAACAGTTATTCCCTGCCACTCTGGACGACCCCATACGACGCTACTTTGACCCTGAACGGTCTAACATGGTCATTGCTGCTACTGGTTCCGGAACTACAGAAAGTGTTATCAATTACCTTGAAGACGCAAATACCCTGGGCGCCAAAGTGCTCCTTATTACTTCAAAAAGCAAATCGCCTGCATATGAAAAAGCTCTGGTGAACAATGGTTTTGTTTTCCTGATGGAAGATATCAAACTGGAAAAACCCAGTGAACTGGCAGTCATGGGGTCAGAGTTCGAACTGAAATTGTGCACTCTGTTAAATTGTATCCTTCCCGCACTTGATGAGGGAGATAACGAACTGTATTACCGGCAGATGGAACATTTTATCGGGAATGCAACCCTGCTCAAGAACATCGATAAGACATACCTGCGCTCATGGGTCGAGAGACTGCTCAACCGTCGTGGCCATTTTATCGTGGACGGCGTGGGACGGTCCGGGTTCGTGGCAAAAGCGTTCGGAATGCGTATTGCACACCTGGGTCAGCTTGCCTACATAAAAGGCGATGCTACCACTCCCAGTTTTGTCAGGGGTGATGTGTATATCCCCATCAGCGGCAGCGGAAACACACGTGAGATACTGGAAGCAATGATGAAGGCCCGCAGCAAGGGTGTTGATGTGTTTCCCATCACAGTGAATGAAAATTCAGGTATGGTTGAGAAAATGAAAGAATGGGGCTATGAAGATAATATTATCTTCATACCGGTATTGGAAGGTGACAGGGATATCTTCCATGACAAGATGCCCAGCAAGATTTCAACCACAAAACTTAACCAGATGAGACCCTCATATTCTGAGATTAACTCATACATATTTACGAATGCTGTTATCGCCTCAGCCATTGATTTTTTGGGCGTGGAAGAAAAATATATGAAACAAAAACACTGGTAGTGATACAGGATGGGAATTACAAAAACTTTCAAGAAAATGATGGGTCGAAGTACAAAAAACGAAACCACGCCTGGTAAAGACGGTCAGCCTGTCGTGTCTGCCACACATGTACATTTGGTCCCTGATACTGCCGTTGAACAGAACAGGCAGGTGGGCAGCACGTGGGAACACAAACATGGCGACCTTGACTGGCATTCCATGTCCAGACCTCATCCACTTCAAATCCCAACACAGACTGAAAAAGTTGTGGCAAGTGCACCTGGCATACCAGCAGGCACCATGAAAGCTGATACTTCACATGGACAGGTGCAGGAAGAAGAAAAAGTGGTAAAAAAGCAGGATATTCTCTGCAAGTTCGTAGTCCAGAATAATACGAGAATCGGCGAGACCATATCCATTGACTCGGGTCGTCTTGTGTTCAAGAGCAAGGCTGAGAAACTATCCATCCCCATGTCATCCATAACCAGTATCACTGACGAGATTATTGTGGTCGGCGATTTTAAGAGGGATGAAGCCTTGAAGCTGGGTGAAGAATGGTACAAACGGACCACGAATGCTCTGAAATTCGATGAACATGGGATGCTCATCAATGACTGAATACAAGCAGTGCATCGTTACCCGTGACGACCTCAAACTCTCAAAAGGCAAGCTTGCTGTGCAGGTGGCGCATGCTGCCGTAACCGCCTCTGATTTTGCCGATAAGAAAGACCGTGATGCCTGGATGAAGGACGGCCAGAAAAAGGTCGTGCTCAAGACCGGGACCCTGCAGGACCTGTTCCTCCTGAAGGAGGTGGCACGCAGGGAAGGGCTGCCCACGGCCCTCATCACCGATGCCGGGCTTACCCAGATACCTCCAGGGACCGTTACTGTGCTGGGTATAGGACCGGCTGCGGTCGAGAAACTGGACAAGGTAGTAGGAAAGCTGAAACTGGTGTAGTTCACCAATTGATGTTCAGATATTGGATAAAGGTTAATCTTAATCATTACCATATATACATTACAGGGGAGTAGCAGGAGGTTGCTGTATGGCATTGATACAGGAATCAGATAAGGAAAAATTGAAAAAGAAACTTGATGAAGGTCTTGAAGGGAACGTCAAACTGGTAATGTTCACCCAGGAGAACGAATGCCAGTTCTGTGCCGATACCAGGGGTATGGTGGAAGAGCTGGCAAAAATATCACCTAAGATCGAAGCTGAGGTCCACGATTTTGTCAAGGATGAAAAACTGGCAAAGTCATATGGTGTCAAGTTAATTCCTGCCATCGTGATGCTGGGTGAGAAAGATTACGGTATCAGGTTCTATGGTATCCCGTCTGGCTATGAGTTTGCCACGTTCCAGGAAGACCTTATCGATGTGTCAAGAGGTAAGACCGACCTGTCCGATGATGTGAGGAAAAAACTGGCCGGGGTCAAGAAACCGGTCCATATCCAGGTGCTTGTGACCCCCACCTGTCCCTATTGCTCAATGGCAGTTCGCACAGCCCACAAACTAGCCATCGAGAATGAGCACATAAAAGCTGACATGGTGGAAATGGTGGAGTTCCCGCATATTGCCCAGAGATATATGGCAATGAGCGTACCCAAGATAATCATCAATGAAGTGGTGGATTTCGTAGGTGCCCAGCCTCCCGAGCATTTCGTGGAAGAGATATTAAGGGCATTGCGCACTGGCGACAATCCCATGTACTCATAATCGTGGTACTATCGCTACAAAAGCCCGGACACTATCTTAACGGCCATGATCCACAGGACAGCGCCGAACAACTGCTTGATGGTCTTTGATTGTATTTTGCTGTGCATCAGGTGAGAGCCTACCTGACCGCCAAGGAACGCAGCCACGGCCGTGTAAGCCATAAGTGTCATATCAAGACGACCTGTCCCAAGATGCCCCAGGAATCCTGAGAACGATATGAATGCCACGATGACTGCCGAGGTGGCAGAAGCACGTTTTGTACCAAACCCCAGCATTACCAATACCGGTACAATGAACACACCACCGCCAATGCCCATCAGTCCTGCAGCTGCGCCTATCACGAATCCAAAAACGAGCCCTATCATTATGTGCCGGCCATTATCCACATCTTGAACCTGGTTATCCCCCTCCGGGTCCCTGGAAAATATCATCTGTGTCCCGGCAAGTACCAGCACTATGCTGAGTATCCATAATAGCGTTTCAACAGGAGTGAACTGGGTGAAATATGCACCAATGGGTGCCCCTAGTATGGATGCAGCTATAAATGGCGCAGCTGTGTGCAGGTCAACCATTTTCTTGCGAAGATACGTAATAGCTGCTGAACTGGTGGTAATGCCATTGAGCAGCAGGGCCGTGGGTATTGCCACCAGTATGTCAATGCCGAGCCAGTAGAACAGTGGTACGTACACCAATGCACCACCAAGACCCAGCATCGAGAACAGGACTGCCAGGAAGAATATGATCACTGCAATTAAAATGGGGTCCATGGTGTATCAGTTTCAGGTTTAGCGGGTAACTATTTAAAATAAATGTTGTGGTGCAATATGCACCTGCAATGTGTGTACTTTTTCCAGGCAGGGTTGACAAACAATTTTGTCATCCATAACATGTGCGTATTTTTCAATCACCATATCTCCACATTTGTTACATCTGACACGTTTGAACTGCACTACCGGAGATTCCATTTCGTAATCGAACACGTCACTTACTCCGATGAAAGCCGAATCTGGCATTGACATTACCATGTCGATGGAAGGTTGTGATATGTCAGTTGATATCCGGGATGCCGGGACACCTGAGTTTCTCTGTTGCATGAACGGGGATTGCTCCATCTTTGCAAAAAAACCAGGGAGGGCATAGGCCCTGACTGCTCTGTTATTCTTGCGGGAGATAAGGGTCACTGCAATTTTTCCGTAATAGGTCTTCTTGATGTTACCCTTACCCAGGGTACAACCCGAGGCAACCTGAACCCCGTCGCCAAAGCATCCGGCACAATGTGCATCACCGGTCTCAATGAGGGCTACGACCTCGCCGTCCTCAGCCCTGGATACACCAAGTTTTTCCATAGCTGCCCAGGCTACTCTCAGTCCCAGGGGCATGCCGGGACATCGGTGCCCGTGAAACTTGAATCCAAGTTCAAGCATTTCATCTTTTGTCATTTCCATTTTAGTCACCTCAATCATCTGTTTGTGTGGGTTTGGCATAACTGTGCAAACCAATCACTTAAAATGTTTTTGAAATACTTAACCATTGCGGTTTCGAATGTTTTTGAAATGCAGGTGTACAAAATATTATATAACACCGGCATCACTAATTGTCAACCTCTAACTGATAGAGATGTTGACAATAAAGGATGATACCATGAACGAAAATACAAATGTAAAACCCTTGCTCTATGCTGCCCTGTTTGCAGCCCTGACAGCCATTGGCGCTATCATCAAGATACCACTCCCTTTGAGTCCCGTACCCATAACCTTGCAGGTATTCTTTGTACTGCTGGCGGGACTGCTCCTGGGTGCCAGGTGGGGAGGGACCAGTATGGTGGTATATGTGATGCTTGGCATCATCGGTCTTCCAGTATTTTCAGGCGGCTCGTCAGGGCTGGGTGTACTGATGGGTCCCACCGGCGGGTACCTGATAGGATTTGTTGCAGGTGCTTTCATTACCGGACTGATATACACTGGGGCCGGTCACAGTATGCCTGTGACCATCGGCGCAATGATCTGTGGTCTTGCTGCAATATACCTGCCGGGAGTGATCCAGTTATCAGTCGTTGCGAATATGTCCCTGCTACAAGCTGTTGCAGTGGGAATGGTGCCGTTTTTGATAGGGGATGCTATCAAAATAGTGGCTGCATTGATAGTGGCGGACAGGATAAGGCCCTTTTTGAACATATCATGATATCACTGCAAGACGTTTCTTTCTCTTACCCCGCCACGGGTCCGGTACTGGAAAATATCAGTTTTGGAGTCAATAAAGGGGAATACCTTGGAATCATGGGTGATAACGGGTCGGGAAAGACCACCCTGGCACGGCTCATGACCGGGCTATTACTGCCCAAAAAAGGGACCGTCAGGGTAAACGGGATATCCACCGGCGACACGAAACAGTTACTTAACATCCGCAGGGCAGCAGGTATGGTGTTCCAGAACCCGGATGCGCAGGTTATTGGCGAGACCCTGGAAGAAGACCTGGTATTTGGCCTGGAAAACCTGGGATTGTCCGTTGCTGAGATCGATACGAGGATTGCACGATACCTCGACCTCTTTGGGATACGGGAATTACGGCACCGAAATATCAGGATGCTCAGCGGAGGGCAGAAACAACTGGTGAACCTTGTCGCGGTCATGGTCATGGAACCGGAGTGCATCATCCTCGATGAACCGGTCTCCATGGTGGATGCCGGGTACAGGAGAATTATCCTTGAGCATATAGCCAGGTTGAACCACCAGGGGACAACCATTGTACATATTACCCATGACCCTGAAGAACTGACACGTTGCACCAGGCTTATTGTGCTCTCAGGGTCCGGGATAATGAACCAGGGAGCAGCAACCGAAGTCTTCAGCCAGTTACTGGATGAGAAGAACATGGATGTTCCGGTCTCTTTTGTCATCTCAAGAGCATTGGGGCTGTCTCCCGTCCTGACCACAGAGTCTCTCATGGAGGAATTATGTCGATTGAGATCAGGAACCTGACCCATGTATACGATGCTGGCACTCCCGGGGAAACAAAAGCACTGGACAAGATCGACCTCTCCATAAAGAAAGGTGGCGTATTCGGATTGGTGGGGGGTATCGGTTCCGGTAAATCTACACTTGCATCTCTTATTGCAGGTCTTGAAAAACCCACTGGCGGCAGAATTACTATTGAAAGAGAACCACCGTGTCCCGGAAAGAATGTGGGGATACTGTTCCAGCAGCCTGAGGACTTTTTCTTTGAAAAGACCTTGTTCAGGGACATGGCCTGTGGTCTGTTACATTCGGGTCTTACTGAGGATGAAGTGAATGAGCGCATCCATTCCACGCTGGACCTGGTAGGGCTTGACCGGCAGATACTCCGCCATTCCCCCTTCCACCTGAACAGAGGTACGTTGAGACTGGCAGCCTTTGCTTCGGTGCTGGCCATGAGACCCGATGTCCTCATACTTGACGAGCCCACGGCCAGCCTGGACCCGATAAGCAGAAAGAGGTTGTTAGAGGTTATTGAAAACATATCAGAAGATATTACGGTCATTTTTATCTCTCACAGGCTGCAGGAAGTTGTAGCTGTATCCAGGTATCTGGCCGTCCTGGACCAGGGAAAGGTAGCTTATACCGGTACTGTCCCCGGCTACCTGGACTGGGCGTTTAGAATGGGGAGGGAGGATTACCTTCCGGTATTGAACCAGGTCATGTACGGATTGCTACGGCTGGGGTTCGAGGTGAATCCTGATGTAATCCTTCGCAATGATGCAATTGAACAGATACGACGTTCACTGGAGAAGATATGATCGGGATATATGGTCACGGCAGGTCGTACCTGCACCTGCTGGACCCGAGAACAAAACTGGTACTGATGGTGGGAATGAGCCTGCTGATATATGCTGCCCGGCCGACTGCACTGATTGTTCTGCTGGGTCTTGTCTTGCTGCTATCCCGCGCGTGTGGATTACCGTATGCAAGATTGGTACAGGGGCTTAGACCTGTGCTGGTATTCTTTGGGTTAATATTCCTGATGCATGTATTGTTCACACCCGGAGCGCCTCTTATTGATGGGCTGCCCGTGCCTGCTCTCGAGGGGATTGTTGGGGGTAGTGTCCTTGTTTTGCGATTTATCCTGTTGATACTGTACACATCTATGTTGACCTATACCACTTCACCATCCGGCCTGAACTATGCTCTTTTGTTCTTTTTGAGACCTTTGGGCACTTTTGGCAGTGACCTTGCATTCATGACAGGGACCGCTATGACATTTATACCTGAACTGTTCAGGGAAAAGAATACCATTTCGAGGGCCCAGGCTGCCAGGGGATATCAACCACGGGGGTTGAAGGGGTTTACTGCCCTGGTGGTCCCATTGCTGCACAGGTCATTTAGAAAGGTGGATGAACTGTCGGATGCGCTGGAATCCCGGTGCTTTCATTCAAAAAGACGAAATTATTATTACAGAAGATCCCTGGGAACACGGGACTATGCAGGAATGGGAATATTTCTGGTTATGGCTTTGACGATGTTGTTTTTCGTGTGAATGGAATGATGTGAATATTTCTGGTTGTGGCTTTGTTGATGTTGTATTTCATGTGAATGGAATGATGTGAATATTTCTGGTTATGGCTTTGTTGATGTTGTATTTCATGTGAATGGAATGAGGTAAAATAGGATATATACCACCTCAGCAAATACATTACAGCAGGAAAGGAAACAGGATAAAATTATTCGAAATATTGAAACTGTATTTAAGAGCGTACCTACTATCGAAGGAGCAGGTGTGCATTTAAAAAGGGTATTCGGGAACTCTGAAGTCCCTTTACTGGACCCCTTTTTGCTCCTCGATGATTTCCATTCAAAAAATCCTGATGACTATATCGCCGGATTTCCATGGCACCCTCACAGAGGTATAGAAACAGTAACCTATGTACTTGAAGGCAGCGTGGAACACGGGGACAGTATGGGAAACAAAGGCATCATCGAACCCGGAAATGTTCAGTGGATGACCGGGGGAAGCGGAATAATTCACCAGGAAATGCCAAAGGGTGACAATGGGCGCATGTGGGGTTTTCAATTATGGGTGAATTTGCCATCCACCCATAAAATGATGGAACCCAGATACAGGGAAGTAAAAAATCATCAAATACCTGAAGTGATTCGTGGAAATAACATTGCGATAAAGATCATCAGCGGAGAAGTAGGGGATAAAAGAGGGCCGGTCCGGGATATCGTAGTTGACATCGAATATCTTGATGTTACCATTCCGTCATTTACAGAATTCAATCATCCTATCCAAAACGGATTTAAAGCGTTTGCTTATGTTATAAAAGGAAGGGGCCATTTCGACCTTGACGAATCTGCATCAATAGGCGTAGAACATCTTGTCATATTTGGCGATGGAGATGAAGTCAATATATCCACCAGGGATGAAAAACTCCGTTTCTTTTTGATATCTGGAAAACCCATTGGTGAACCTGTAGCATGGGCCGGACCAATCGTCATGAACACACGGGAAGAATTGGCGACTGCATTTGAAGAGTACAGGATGGGAACTTTTATTAAACACAGGGTTTCGGGATGAAATAAATCCCTGGGATTCATCCCATTTTTTCAGGACATTGAACGGCACCACTCATACAAATTGTGAATGATGTTTGGTGAAGCTTTTATCTTTTTAATTCCTAACAATTACCTGGAGTGTGAGTTGCAAATGAAAATCAATAGCAGGATTTCAGTTGTAATTTCCATTGTTGTGGTCATAATTGCAGTATCATCTATCTTATTTCAACGGTTTGGTGTAAGACCATCCATAGATCCTGGTTCAATGGATGATATCCAGCTTCCTCCGGGATTTACGATCGATGTGTATGCACAGGACCTGGGGGGCAGTTCACTATCTTTCCCTGAACCCAATACTGCTCCGAGGATGCTGCTGCTCAAAGATGGCATCCTCTATGTTTCATTAACTAGTCAGGGTAAGGTCGTGGCACTGCCAGACAGTGACCGCGATAATAAAGCAGATGAGACTATCATTTTTATTGATGGTCTCAATAATCCCCACGGATTGGATTTCTCTGATGGCTGGTTCTATATCGCAGAAGAAACCAGGGTGATTCGAATTAAAGACCGGAACAATGACCTGGTCGCTGATAGGGATTCTCTTGAAGTGCTCATTGATGACCTGCCGGGCGGGGGACATTTTACCAGGTCTATCAGGATACATAACAATAGCCTCTACCTGAGCATCGGCTCATCCTGCAATGTCTGCAATGAACAGGATGAACGAAGAGCTGCAATTTCCCGGTGCGACCTTGATGGTACTGATTGTGAGATATTTGCACGCGGATTAAGGAATGCGGTTGGCATTACGTTCCACCCGCTGACAGGTGAAATGTACGTCACTGAGAATGGTCGTGACCTGTTAGGTGATGACCTTCCACCTGATGAATTAAATCTGGTAAGAGAAGGAACCAACTATGGCTGGCCCATATGCTATGGCCAGAATATCCATGACACGCAATTTGATAAGAATGTGTATATCCGCAACCCATGCGAGCAGCCCTTCGAGATGCCGGCTTTAGTCGACCTCCAGGCTCATTCCGCACCTCTCGGGTTGATGTTCTATTATGGTGAAAACTTCCCTGAACAATACAGGGGAGATCTGTTCGTGGCTTTTCACGGTTCATGGAACCGAAAGGAACCAACCGGTTACAAGATAGTGACCATTGACATGAATAATTTTGAAGTAAAGGATTTTGCCACAGGCTGGCTGAAAGGAGGCACTGTGTCAGGAAGACCGGTGGACATCATCACAAATGACGATGGCTCGCTTTTTGTAAGCGATGATAATGCAGGGAAGATATACCGGATATATTACCTGGATAGTGATTTATAAAGGTGGGAGGGTGAAAGATTGCCTGAAGGGTGAATAATCCGGAATACGTTACATCCACGCTTGTGAGAAAAAAAGAAGCATGCAGTACAAATCTTAACATCGGTACTGCAATAAATGAATTATTCTTATTTCACCAGGATATCGACGTATCCTTATTGCCGCCACCAGTTGAAGCAATCTGGAATAGCCAGATATTGCATAGCTGGTGTACGGATATGGATCTTGTCTTACCTTCGATACGTTAAAGGGCTACAATGTGAGTAGTACATTCATGCCCTTATTCCTTCAAACGATCAGATTGGTGCAATATTTTGATGATTATTTGTCATTCCACTAAAATATCCAGTTCTGCAGGATTCACATACCATATAGACCGTGTCATTGTACAAGCCTTCGACATTAAAGTCCTGACTACCACAATGACTGCATTTTTCGATTGTATTCATTGTTATATCCCCTCTATTTTTTTATAATTAGAGAAATATGTTTTACTATCGATAGGTTAAATACTTTTCTATTGATGAGAATTATATTTTCATTAATGTAAGAGATTAGAACAAAAATATTATTATTTCATCTATTGGTAAATTTATAACTTTATTATTATATTCTCGCAATTCAGCTGACCTGTAAACCTTTTATCCCTTCATTCGAATCGATTTTTTTTTGCATGCTTCGTATTTTCGTTTCCTTTAATCCAGAGTCAACAGCTGATCATTAATCTTGTTCAAAACAATATGGATAATTATTGGCATATATTAGCATGATAATCATATTTTTCTTGACGGTATGATATCAGGCACAATATTGTACAGATGAACATCTATTCCGGACCAGGGGAATTGGATTCTATAATTTGAACTTCGATGGACTGCCCAAAAGGATGGATAGTTAGGTAAAATTTACCTTATTTTTTTAAAATCGGCAATAAATCTGACTAAATTAGGGAAAACGTCTATTTTTAAGTATTATAAAGTAATCAAATCGATAATAAAGCTTAAAAATTAAATGCTTCGAAAGTATGCTTATATTCTCCACCTACCATGTTGTATTCAAAGAAGTCGTGCAGACTTCCCTGAACAAAGGAGGAATGAATTATGGAAAAGACACCAAAATTGTTCGCAATGCTTACCATGGTTGTATCAGTAATAATGGTGCTGGGAATATTTGTCCCGGCAGTAGCCTATGCTGAAACACCAAGGGAGCAATACCAGGACGTACAGGATAAATACCAGAACTATTCAGACAGGATACAAAATGCCCGGCAGAACTATCAAGACTCAAGAGAAAAATTCAATGAAGCAAAAGACAGATTGAATGATACAAGGTCCAGAGAAAATACCTTTGCTTTAAAACAAGCCACTAAGGACCATCTGAACCATACCATCGACTATACCATTCAACAACTTGAAATGCTCATGATACGGGCCCAGGTCGCCGAAGAGAACGGCAATGCTCCCTTCACAGCATCCGGGAATATCCAGGAATATATTGACAATCTTCAGGACCTGAAGGATGATGTTGCCTCTGCTGAAACCAGGGAAGATTTCCAGGCCATAATCAAGGAGATAAGGAATACATGGCAAAAAGTCAACATGGAATCAAAATATTTCACCCTCGCAACAGTGAACAACAAAGTCGACGCATTCATTGACCGCAGCGAATCCATTGCTGAGCGCATCCAGGATGAGATAGATAGACAAAACGCAGCAGGCAAGGACACAACCGAACTGGAACGCCTGCTGGATAACTATAATGATGCACTTGATAAAGCAATAGCCAGCCATGAAACTGCCACCGAACTGTTTGGCGAACACACAGGGTTCGATGACAAGGGACAACTCACCAATGCTGGTGAAGCAACCCGGTTCTTACGGGAAGCAAATGTACAGATAAGGGAAACAAACCAGGCACTCAGGGAAGCAAATTCCATATTAAGGGAGATCTTTGCCGAACTCAAGCAGCACAGACCTGGTTTTGTTGACCTGAGGGGGACCGGCACACTCACCGCCACTGGCAATGGAAAAGTAACTCTTTCCGGCGACATGGACATCGAACTAAGTGCCAAAAGCGGTGTACTGACCATAGCTGACTATGACGGGAATGCCAAAATCGAAGTGACCGGCAACGGTACCAGGACAAAAAATGATGATGGTACGGTCAAGTACAGCGGGTTCGACGGCACAGCCACCATCAGCGGCAGCAGTGTTACCGTGACCATAAATGGTGACGATATCGAACTGACCGCAGAAGGCTCAGGCAGCGCAGTACTCAAAGGCAATGGCACCTATACAGCCACATCCGAGGGCGGGCAGACCGTAGAAAACAATTGGTCACCCATGAGCGGAGTTGATGAATCATGAACCTGCTCAATATCATGGTACTGGCATTATTGATAACAGGTCTTGCAGTGTCCGGTTGTACTTCACCACGGGAAGAAGCACCCGGGGTTGACATTACCGCACCTGCTCCATCAGCAACACTGGCAGCTACCGGGGATGTAATGGACAGCGAGATATCTACCATTGAATCAGATATGGCTGAACTGGATACATTGCTTCAAGATATGGAAAACATCGAAGATATGAGTTTTTCTGAACTTGATGGGCTCACTTTTTGAGCCCTTCCACCCTTTTTTATATTTTTCCTTGCTTTAAAGCACCCATTGGCAAAAATACCATTGCCATCATCAGGACAACATTCAGGATGAAAACCCCGCTGTAACCAAGTGTGGATAACATAAGCCCGCTGAGTAATGGGACCATGGCAAGCCCGGCGTAGGTAAAGGTATTGAATATTCCCATTGCCTGACCCTGTTCAATATTCAGGTTGGATACACCTGTAACCAGTCCCACCAGTCCCAGTCCGGAACCGGCACCCATAAGGGTCAGGCCGATAGGATGGAACACCGCAGCCAGTGCGCCCACACCGGTTATGCCCATACCTGCCCTGACAAGGTTATCTCCCCTAACATGGAACCTGCCCCCCAAAAGCGATGTCACCATTGCGCCCAGGTATACGCTGGCCAGGTACATGCCCAGTGCACCTTTATCAAGGAACCCTATACTGAAATCAGGGTACAGGGCTATGAGTACCCCGCTGCTTCCGAACAGCACGAAAGAGAGTACCCAGATCTGGAGATATTCTGTATGGATAAAGAGGGATTTCGACCTGACCAAAGCCGATATGATCTCGTGCTTACTCGATACAGGATTGCCAGGACCGTTGTTCACCAGGACCATGATGGATATCATAAACACCGGAACCATCAGTCCTTCAAACAGCATAAGGCCGTTTTTTGTGCCTGTTGCCACGAGCAAGCCTGCCATTCCCATTCCGGCAGCCAGTCCCAGGTTGAGCAGTGAATTGAATTCCCCGAAATACTGTCCCCGTTTCTCGAAATAGGAAAGCATGGCAAATGCGGCAGGGAAGAATGCACCACATCCGGCTCCTTCCACGAAACGGGCGGCCACTATCACCCATACATTATCCGAAATAATGATTGCCATGCCTGAGAGCAAGGACAGGAATATGCCCAGAATGATGAACAGCCTGTGACCGTAAGCATCTGACAACAGGCCAAAGGGCATCATTGTTATCAGTGCCCCGATAAAAAAGGATGAGAATATCAGGCTGGATGCAGCACCGTTGGCCAGCAGCGTGCTGTCTGAGAGTTCCGGCAATATGGGAATGGCTGCATCGGACAGTCCCATTAAGACAAAGACTGACGAATAGAGCATTATGCGGTCAAGCAGGTGTGCGTATGGTTTTTCTTCACGGTTCATTTTTAGTCACTCAAAAAAGGTGTTCCAGTTTACTGAAATCCACAGGAGCAGTGGAGTCAAGTGTTATAGGTGTTACCGAGATATGCCCGCACTTCATGACCGCATGGACATCTGTGCCGTCCTCGTCGTCATGTATCAGGTCACCGTCGATCCAGTAGTAGGGACGGCCCCTGGGGTCGTGCCGTTCCTGCACCGATGTCCTGAATATCTTGCGCGCAAGCCTGGTCATCTCGATCTCAGTATCAGGGGCCGCATGCCTGGGTATATTGACATTGAGCAGGTCCACTCCAGGGGGCAGACCCGCGTCAAGGACCTTCCTGGCGATGCGTTTCACGACCCGGATACCCACCTGGAAATCATATTCATAAGCGCGCAGGTCATCGAATTTGTCGCCTTCGTCCAGTACCTGTATGGAAGCTGCAATAGCAGGAATGCCATAACTGGCAGCCTCCATTGCCGCACCGATTGTACCTGACGTGGTCACGCTGTCGGAACTGATATTCTCACCGATATTAAAACCCGAGAGCACCATGTCAGGCATGGCTTTTAAGATGGAGAATATGCCCAGTATCACGGAATCGGTTGGGGTGCCGTCCACTGCATACGCCTGCATACCGTCCACTCTTGCCTGATGTATCCTGAGAGGTTCAAAAATGGATATACTGCGCCCTACACCGCTTTTTTGTATGGACGGTGCCACGACGGTCACATCGCCCAGGTCATGCACGCACTGGTATGCAGCTTTTATCCCGGCAGCGTAGACACCGTCGTCATTGGTTACAAGTATTTTTTTTGTCATGTTATTCCTGGTGTATTTGATAAGATTAATGTTGAATAAGACTTGTTATTCCCCCATGGACATAATGATAGCAGAGTATGCAGTCGGCACCGGGGAAGGCGGCACCATACTCCTGGAAGGCAGGGCCATGCTGGACGTCCTCGTCAGGAGTTTCGTGGACTCAGGACACAGGGTACTCTACCCCACCAGTGGCACAATATTGCAATCAGGAACCGCTGTTAAGACCGATGATTTTAAAAAGACGGTGGAGCAACTCTCCAGCCAGTGCGATGCCGGCCTGGTAGTTGCACCCGATGTACTGCTGGGCGACCTGACCGAGCTGGTGGAAGAGCACACGGTAAACCTGGGATGTCCTTCAGTTTCGGTCAGGGTATGCGCGGATAAACTGGAGTGTGCCAGGATACTGGAAAAAGAAGGAATAAAGGTTCCCGATACGATCATATCAGGCGGGCAGGAGGTATTTTCACTGGGAGACAGGCTGGTACTCAAACCCAGATGGGGCTGTGCCTCGGAAGATACCACCCTGACCAGGTATTCCTGTGCCACCATGATACCGGAAGGCTTTGTTGCGACCAGGTTTATCGAGGGCCAGCATCTGAGCGCCAGCATGGTTGTTGGAGATACTGTCCTCCCTCTGACCGTAAACAAACAGCATATCAAGATAGGGAATGACATAATGTATGACGGGGGCACCGTGGGGATAGACTGCGGCAGGAATGATGAGATATTCGAGGTTGCCGGACATACAGCCAGGGTGCTGGGCTGTAAGGGGTATGTAGGCATTGATATCGTGCTGGCTGAAGAGCCATGGGTCATAGATGTGAACCCCAGGCCGACCACATCCATTATCGGTATCGAGAAGGTAATGGATGAGAAGCTGGGCGAGCTATTATTGAGGGCTGGTTTTGGAGCATTGCCTGAAAGGGTGAGCATTACCGGCCAGTTCGGCTTTACCAAGGCTTACCTGAAGAAGGGTAACATTGATTAGATATTGGAATAAATAACTATAGTGGAGGTGTTCATTTCATGGACTTTGAAGAGATGGTAAAGAAGATCGATGCCAAGGTACTGCGAGAAGAGGCAAAGAAAAGGGGTATTCCCACCAGGTGCGTGACAAAAATCAACCTTGCCAAAGCCCTGCCTGCAGATGTGCTGGAAAAAATGGCACAAAAATGATGCGATAAATCGAATGTGGCTTCCCGTATATCCTGTCCATCCGCTCAGGGATTATGGAATCATGTTTAGCGTCACGTTTTAAATCGCAAGATTACCAACACGAGGTTAGAAATACCAAAAATTGAGAAGCCTCGGGAGGGATTTGAACCCTCGACCTAGTGATTACAAATCACTCGCTCTGCCGGGCTGAGCCACCGAGGCATTTGATTCGTCCTGAAATGTGCCCGCTTGAAGGTTATAATAGAACATATAATCTTCGGTGTTCTACCATCAACATTAAATGCATTGCCATACTATTTTAATTTGAAGATAAAAATATACATTCATCAAGAAAAAGGAGGCAAATCATGGGATTTGAAATAGAATACCTTAAAAAACGGTACAGGGAAATGTCGTCGTCTCAGCTTGAACTCATTATTGAACAGATTAAACGGGAACTGGAACATCATCCGGAACCTGACTATATCGAACTTCAAATTGCTGTGGATGCCCTTGAAGAAATGAACAAGGCTGCCCATGAACAAAAGAAAAACCGGCCATTCCTGCCAGGGCGTTTTGAATATCAACTTGATGTCGGCGAGGAATATTGAGTTCGACGTGAAAGATGTTTTGTTGACCTGCTGCCGGGAAAGATGACACCCTTTGCACCTGTGCGTGCGGGGGTGTTCATCAAAAGATGAGCAACGAACTCGTGCCAAATGGGACGAATAGAGTAAGGCATGGTAATATACATCCGGCAATAATGGCGGCAATTTGAGTGCAAAGGTAATAATTCACTATTACACTTGGAATTTCATCCCCATCAAAAGGATCTCGTTTGCCTTATTGTATATGGCTTCCGTAAATTGAGGGTCAATTTCGATTGCCTTATCATACATCTGAACAGCCTGAGAATGTTTATTGAGCGCACTCAATACATTACCTTTGTTGTTCCATGCGTTTTTAAAATATGGCCTGACCTTCAACACTTCATCATAAGCCCGGTTCGCTTCTTCATACTTTTTGAGTTTGAATAATGAATTGGCTTTGTGGTACCAGGCATCAGCCAAATGGGAATCGATTCTCAGTACCTCATCGAAAGCCTTAATTGCCTCGTTATATTTTTTTAGTGAATAGAGAACAAATCCTTTATTCAGCCAGGCTTCAATAAAATTCGGATTGATTTTCAAAGCGTCATCATATAACCGTATCACGTTTTGATACCTTTCAAGAGAATCCAGTCTTGATTTTTGCATCATTGTAATCTCGAGGCGCTTCATCAAGTTTTCGAGGCTAAGCTCTTTTTCATCTTGTCGATGCTTTTCAGGGCACTTGATATTCCGGGAAAT
This sequence comes from ANME-2 cluster archaeon, assembly GCA_019429385.1. Lineage (NCBI taxonomy): Archaea > Methanobacteriati > Methanobacteriota > Methanomicrobia > Methanosarcinales > ANME-2 cluster archaeon. Next base: position 40,394 of record JAHYIS010000017.1, read on the forward strand.
AAATGCAAGTGTTCTTTCACTTTCCACTTTAGGACTGGACTCTGATGTCTTCTTCCGGTTCATGTTGACTCCCATTAGAAATGCAATAATATTTAAATAAGTCCATTACTATATATTTTTTTGTATACTGTCTGAAAAATAATGCTTATTTCAATAACCATTATGATGAAATAAAAATTCAAGCACAATCAATGAGATAACATTGGATCAGTAATAACTTCTATGAACGCGGGAAGGAACGCGTGTTAGAAATAGTGAAAAAAAAGGCCGGACCATTTCTCCGGCCAGGGATTCACATACATTGAAAGGATCTGCAAAATGAAAATCCTTCCAATCATAGTGCATAATTAAAGTCTGCCGCGAAGCCGCATTGCTGCAACAACGCGTTCAACTGCAACAACATAAGCAGCTTTGCGCATGTTTACCTTGTACTTCTTGGAAGCCTGGAGTGTAGCATGGTACGCGCTGGTCATCTTCTTGTCCAGACGCTCGTATACCAGTTCCTCGTCCCAGTAATACATGTAGAAGTTCTGCACCATCTCGAAATAAGACACAGTCACTCCACCTGCATTGGCAAGGAAGTCAGGTATCACATGGACGTTATTCTTGTACAGAATATCATCCGCTTCAGGTGTAGTGGGCCCGTTTGCCAGTTCACACATTATCTTTGCCTTGAGATTACCTGCATTTGCATCGGTGATCACATTCTCAAGTGCTGCAGGTATGAGTATATCAACGTTTAGTTCCAGCAGATCTTCATTTGAAAGCGGCTTGCTGCCGGGGAAACCTACAACAGAACCGGTCTTTGCCTTATGCTCTGAGACTTTTTCACCGTCAAGCCCGGCCATGTTCACTATACCTCCCCTGCTGTCACTGACAGCCACTACCTTGCAGCCGAAGAGTGAAGTAACAAGGTTTGCTGCAAAGTGCCCGACATTGCCGAAGCCCTGTATGGCTACAGTAGCACCCTTAAGGTCCAGACCCAATTCGCTTGCAGCTTCACGGATAGTATAACATCCGCCCCTTGCAGTTGCGTCACCGCGACCTGCAGAACCGCCCAGTTCGAGAGGCTTGCCAGTGATCAAACCGAACTGGTTCTTCTGGTATATCTTTGAGAACTCATCCATCATCCAGGCCATTATCTGGGGGGTGGTATACACATCAGGAGCAGGTACATCCTTCTCAGGACCTACTATCTGGGATATGGATTGAATGTATGCCCTGCTCAGGCGTTCCAGTTCGCCATCTGACATTTCCTTGGGGTTGCAGATAACTCCACCCTTTCCTCCGCCAAGAGGTATGTCAACGACAGCTGCCTTCCAGGTCATCCATGCTGCAAGAGCCTTCACGGTATCGACAGTCTCATCAGGATGGAACCTGATGCCACCCTTTGTCGGTCCGCGGGCATCATTGTACTGTACCCTGAATCCCTGGAATACACGAATCTTGCCATTGTCCATGCGTACTGGTAGAGACACATGCATTTCACGCATCGGAACCCTGAGGACTTCCCTCACGCTGTCATCAAGCTCCAATATTCTTGCACATTCATCCAATTGCCGTTGAGCAATCAGAAATGGGTTAAGTTCTGACATTTCTTTGTACCTCTATTTTTTATTTTAATGTTTAGTATGTAGTTGGGATTGATAAGCAATCCTGCAAGAGCATCAATTTCATTTTGTACTGAATCTAGCTTGGATTCGGCATTTGTCATTCGATGCCTCTGGTTTATTCAATTTACCATATTATAATTCAATTATGGGGGACCGTATAAAGCAAAATTCTGAATTCTGCAATTTTAGATCAATAGTTGAGATTCTATTCCTATTAATTTGACACACAGTCTGACCCGATATGGATACTATCTGATTTTATAAGTACGGCAAGTTGGATGTAATCAACCACTTACTGACCAGATATTATTTAAACCTAACTATTTTCCAAGTATTAGGAAAAAGGTAGCCGATATCTAAATGTATACTTTAAAGTTATATACAGAATATTTAAATTTATTAATGGAATAGGCAATTTACTTCTTTTAATTAATATTAATACATTACTAATCTTAACGATATTTTGAAATATTATAATACGCTATTCAGATGTCGGCCACCTAGTAATAGGACATCACCAAATCATGGAAATTCCCCTTATCTCATTAAACTCCAGCCTTTTAATTGAACTCGGTCTTACTCAATAATCTACAATTATGGGGTAAATTCTATCTAACTCCAAATATCGGTTTGTAATTGCAGAAGTTGATAGGGGAATAATCGTAAGTGAATTACAATTTTCTTCCTGATATTACACTCCGATTCGCAACAGTTAGCTTCCCGATAAAAAAGAAAACAGTTCCGGATGATATTCCGGAACGGTTAAATTTATTTTCACTCTTTGCGCTTGAGCACAAGATACCCAACAGTGAGTAAACCTGCGATCATAAACAGACCTTCAAATCCTGGTGTTGACTTTGTTTGTGAAGGAGCTGGTGCCTCTTCAGAGAAACGAAGTATCTGGTACTGGCCTTCACCATAGGTGGTGTGTCCAGGTGGAATTTCTCCCCTGCCGCAGTTGTCAAATACGGCTACAGAATAATCATACTCCGTTGCTGTAGCAAGGTCAAACTGCACATCATCAGCATTTCCGGTTACCAGTTTCCGCCTGAATTCCTGTGTCCATACACCATCTTTCCAGACAGCTGTATTCAGGACATCACCACGGCTTCCATCCGGTTCCCTCAGGATACGTTCAGGTACCACAGCGCTCAGGTCTTCATAGTTATTCCATGCCTCGTCCACCGCAGCAGCGTCATATGCAGCATCGTTCGGATCTGCCGTAATGGTCTGGCCATTATCAATTTCAGCCTGGGTAAGAACCATGGCGTCTGACCATGAAGTTGGTGCTGTCTCGATCACTTTAGGTGCACTTTTGTCGCCATTCCGGTTATTCGAGTAAGCGCTCTTGCCTTTATCAGCACGCCTTCCGGAATCTTCAGTGTCGTATCCGTCATTGGTATCCATATACCAGATGAGTCGCTTGTCGTCCACCACTCCTGATAATTTGACTGTTCCGGCAGTGGCTTCAAAAGCTTCATTTCCAGCTATTACCAGGTCGCTATCTGTAGCGCTGAATACTCCAAGACCTCTGGCAGCCTTATTGTGCCAGATATCCATTGTCGCACCTGAGGTGTCCGTGAATTTAGCAGAACCCGGCACATTACCGTGACATGAGATCGCACAACCATAGCGTGCCTTGTAATTTTGCGTGTCAATGTTCCAGAAAACTGCAAAGCGATCTTCCGACTGCTTATCATTTCCAGTGCTTGTCGCAGGATGCCGCCACTTGCCGGTAGAACTATCTTTTACCCACGAGTCAGCTCTGGTAAGGCTTGCGGTAGTATCGTCCCATTCGGCGCGTATGTAGAGGTATTCATCGCTGTACAAAGCTTTCAGTTTGATCTTGTCCGCTGACGTATATATCGTCGGGGTTACCGAGATAACGTGTTCTGTTGCTTTGTCCCAGGCAGCATTGTCGGTCCCTGTAACCAGGTCGTTAATATCAAAGTCGGTGGTTTTGACTGCATCCAGGTATGGATCGTATCCAAGGGAACGGTCATTGGTATAGGTAGAATCTATCCAGTCTGTGATAGTAGCAACCTCGTCATCAGTGAGGTATTTTGCCATAAAACCGCCTGGCTGGATCCATGAACGCAATGTCCCCTGTTGGGCTGCTGCGATGATCTCTTCATCTGTTTGCAGAGGGGGAAATCCTTTTCCAACTGCTAATGGACCTGTGGTGAAACCACTACCCCCATTTTCTACATGACAGGAAATACATTTTCCTTCCGCACTATCTGCCAATTTGGTCTGGTCGTTATCATCACGCAGGAAAAAATGTGTTGTTTCAACTGTGGCATGACAACTGATACAACCAGTAGTAGTTGCAGTGTGCACAAAGGTAGCAGTATTCCCGTAAGGAATGTGGCACAATCCACACTGGTCAGAATTCTGGCCACCTGGGGTGGCATCGGTATGCGTTGCCGGACGATCTGCATGACAATTTGCACAGTTGTTCGAAATTATGATAGAAATGTCGGTCGGAACCGTAGAGGCGCCACTCACTAACCCTGCTGTAATTAGCAAGACCAACATCGTTATTGCAAAAAGTGTTCCATTATTTTTTATGGTATTCATTTTTAACCTCACTTTGTCAAACGACATGTCGAGTTTTCATTCAACTTATTGCAAATAACTCGATATTGTTCAACAAATCATTGATTTAGAATCAAGTCTTTCTCATCGTTTGTGATAAACGATGTTCAAGGCTATCTTCCCACTATTTTATGATATGACATCATACATTAAAAACTTTTTCGTTTCTAAATGATGTTTAAGTACAATACATCAAAGTCCACGCTTTCCAGTCGTGACTGTGAGCACTCATGCTCAGTTATTTATTAGAGAGTTAACGAAATCCATGGTCAGATACAAACAGCTTCCCATATTTTCAACTGGAACAATTCGCAGTTCATCCTATGGCACGGTACTGCTCATAGAACCTGCGCAGTGACCAGATACCAAAAGATGTCAGCAAAGCAGTGAATACTATCAAGCTTGTTCCCGGATACGCCTGGGTATATGCCAGTTGTTTGAGTCCTGAGAGTCCCAACAGGGAGAAAACAATACATCCAAACAAATATGATATGGTCTGGAACCGGATAATTAAATTATTGTCATACATTTAACTTCACCTGCTTTTTATGTTCGTATTTATTAGTATATATACATTTCCGATTTTAAGGAATAAGTTTAAATATTACCAAATATACAGTAAATTACTGTTTGCCGACTAAGATCGGTTAAAATATAATGGAGGTACTGGCCTTGGGACAATATTATTAGATCGGCCCAAATTTGCTTAAAAAAACCTCATCCTCATCCAACAAAATTATATCCCTAATATAATACTCCGCGTTATACTCTTTTAAGAAATCAATCACTTTTTCA